>DAORHX010000848.1:0-1505 GCA_035438245.1 Rubrivivax sp. | reverse complement strand
GGCGGCATCGCCAACATGAACTACTCGATCAGCAACAACGCCGAGTACGGCGAGTACGTCACCGGGCCGAGGATCATCAACGCCGAGACCAAGAAGGTGATGAAGCAGGTGCTGGCCGACATCCAGAGCGGCGAGTACGCGAAGAGCTTCATCCTCGAGAACCGCGCCGGTGCGACCACGCTGATGAGCCGGCGTCGGCTGATGGCCGAGCATTCGATCGAGGTCGTCGGCGAGAAGCTGCGCGCGATGATGCCGTGGATCAAGGCCAACAAGCTGGTCGACAAGAGCCGCAACTGACGGCTTGGCGTCCCCACCCGCGATGAAGGACGAGCCCGCCTCGACGTTCGAACCGACGCTCGAGGGCGAGATGCCCTTGCGGCCGCGCCGCAAGGGCATTTACGTGCTGCCGAACATGATCACGCTGGCCGCGCTGTTCGGCGGCTTCTACGCCATCGTCATGGCGATGAACGGGCGCTTCGAGAACGCGGTGATCGGCGTGTTCTGCGCGATGGTGCTCGACAGCCTGGATGGCCGCGTCGCGCGCATGACGCACACGCAGAGCGCCTTCGGCGAGCAGATGGACAGCCTGTCGGACATGGTCAGCTTCGGCGCTGCGCCGGCACTGATCGTCTATGAATGGGCGCTGAAGGGCATGGGCAAGCTGGGCTGGGTCGCGGCCTTCGTCTATTGCGCGTCGGCCGCGCTGCGCCTGGCGCGCTTCAACACCAACATCGGCGTCGTCGACAAGCGCTACTTCCAGGGTTTGCCGAGCCCGGCTGCGGCGGCGCTGGTCACCGGCTTCATCTGGGTGATGGACGATGCCGGCTTCAAAGGCGTCGGGCGCATCGACTGGCTGGCCTGGGGCGCGATGGCGGTGACCTTGTATGCCGGGCTGACGATGGTCACCAACGTGCCCTTCTACAGCTTCAAGGACATCGGCCAGCGGCGTTCGGTGCCCTTCATCGTGCTGGTGCTGATCGCCCTGGGCATCGCTGCGGTCAATCTGCATCCGCCGCTGGTGCTGTTCGGCGCGTTCTGCCTCTACGGCTTGTCGGGCTACGCGGTGTATGCCTGGCGCAAGACCAAGGGCAAGCCGGTGAGCGTGATCGCGATGTCCACCGACGAGCCCGACGAGCGCGGCCTCCACTGACCGCTGCGCCCGTGCTATATTGAGGCCACGATGTTCAGCCGCACCGCCATTTCGCTACTGCTTCTAGGAGTGCTTCGGGCGCGCTGATCTGCCACATCCCTGCATTTCTCGATCAACGGCCCGTCAGCTCACGCAACGGGCCGTTTTTCTTTGTTCAGCTTGCGTGCCGCACCACCCATCCGCGAGGTTCGACCATGACGATGCTTCCCCGACCCGACAGCAAGTACCGCACCTTCGCACCCGTGCGCCTGGCCGACCGGCGCTGGCCCGACGCCGTGGTCAGCGCGCCGCCGCAGTGGTGCAGCGTCGACCTGCGCGACGGCAACCAGGCGCTGATCGAGCCGATGGACCCGGC
>DAORHX010000847.1:0-1512 GCA_035438245.1 Rubrivivax sp. | reverse complement strand
CTGGCCGGCAGTGTGAGCAGCACGCTTGCTTGCGAACGGCCGATCCCGCTGCACAGCAGCCTCCCGAAGCTTCCAGCAGTCCGGCGCCGCCTCACAATGCATGCCAGCGGGCAAGCGTTCCGTAGACACGCGGCGCCCCAATGGCCAGGCAGATGCCCGACGACACCCACCAGAAGGTCAGCGAGTTCTCGGGGAGGGCGGCCTTCAGCAAGGGAAAGCCGAATGCACGTCCCAGGTAGACCGCGGAGATGGCCGTCAGCGCAGGCTTCATAGCGGCGCGATCACCCCCGCTCCCGCGAAGGCATACAAGCTCCAAAGGCCCAGCACGGCGGCCATGGCCAGTGTGACGAGCGTCGGCAGCCGCTTGCCGGCTTCGACACCGCGTGCCACGCGTTCGCCGGCATCCATCAACCGGCAGGCCGGTGCGCCGATCATGATGCACAGCAGATGCGCTGCCGCTGCAGCCGCGCTCAACGCGCCACCGAGGACGAGTGCCTGACTGCCGGTGCGTGACATGGCTGCCCACAAGGCCCGAATCGGCCTGATTTTCCATGGCCGCTGCGCCGGCGCCATCCCGCCCAGCGCCGCCACGCGCGTGGCCTGCCTGATGCCGACATGACGGGCCGCAACGGCAGCCGCTGACGCGTTTTTCCTAGATTTCGCCGCTCGGCGCGCATAGGCTACGGCCATGATCAAGACAGCCTCTGCACCCGTGCGCGCACTGCTCCTGCTGCTGGCCCTGGTGGGGCTGGTGTTGCCCTGGTGCTTCAACGGGCGCTACCTGTGGGGCGGCGGCAGCCTGGCACCCGACGCCTTCTTCGGCGCGGCCTTCGTGAACCCACTGACGACCGCCATCACGCTCGACGTGTATCTGGCGGCCGTGGCCTTCTGCATCGGCGTGGGCGTGGACCGCGACGCCGGCGCGCGGCGCTGGTGGGCGGTGCCGCTGACCTTCGGCGTGGGACTGTCCTTCGCGCTGCCGCTCTACCTGTGGTGGCGCAGCGCCCCGCCGTCGCGCTAATTCAGGCGGCCGGCCAGGGCCGCAGCCGCTGCGTCGCCAGCGGCCACCAGGCCCCGTCGGCATGAGCCTGCCGCAGCAGGTGGCGAAGGCTCGTGCCGGTCAGCAACCGCACATCGCGCGCCAGGTGCGACTGGTCGTAGTAGCCGGCCGCCAATGCAGTGTCGGCATCGGGCAGCCGTTGCCGGCGCAAGGTTTCGGACAGCAGGCCGTGCAGGCGGGTGATCCGCTGCATCTGTTTAGGCGTCAGGCCCAACAGCGCCTGGCAGCGGCGCTCCAGCTGGCGCGTGCCCAGACCCAGGGTCGTGGTGGCCTGGGCGCCCTGGCGACCGACGGCCAGGCACAGCCGCTGCAGCGCCTCGGCACGCGCGCGCTGCACCCGCTCGGGGCCGCGGCCGAGCACCCGCCTCAGGCTGGCCTGCAGGGCTGCCAGCCGCGCGCTGTCGTCGCCGGCCTGGTGCAATGCGTCGTCCAACTGTGCCGCTTCGGCGGCG
>DAORHX010000846.1:0-1513 GCA_035438245.1 Rubrivivax sp. | reverse complement strand
AACAACGGCGTGCCCTGGGTCGGCGGCGGCAACGCGGGCGGCTCCGGCCAGAGTTCGATCAAGGTGGTCGGCGACGTGACGCGCGCGGGCTACAACCTGCTCAACGGGCGCAGCGCCACCGATACCTCGTCGATCGCGCGCAGCGCCTGCGGCAACCGCCTGACCTGCCAGACCTGGTCGTCGCCTGGCGCGGCCGCGGCCTTTGCGAACCGCGTGCTGGGCGAACGCGAGCAACGCACCTGCGAAAACTGCACGAAGACCCAGACCACGCCTGGCGTCGGGCTCACGCCAATGATCCAGGAAGAGTACGAGACCAAGCTGCAGGTGTTGCAGGAACTGGTGACGGGCGCCCGGCCGACGACGCTGGCCAATCTCGACGCGGCCGGCAGCAGCTCGCTGCCGATCACCCGCGGCGTGATCGAGGCCCTGCGTGACGAACCCGACCAGGACGTGCTGGGCAAGCGCCTGGCGTCCGAGGCGGCGCTGTCCAGCGTGCTGGAGAAGGCCCTGCTGCTGCAACGCACGTTGCTGACCGGCAAGAAGGAGCCGAACGTCGCCGCCAACGAGCTGGCCGTGCAGGCGGTCGACCAGGAGAACAGCGCGCTGGAGCAGGAGATCAACAACCTCAAGACCGAGCTGGAACTGCGGCGCACGCTGGCCGGCAACTCGGCGATGGCGATCATCCAGCGCCACAGCACCCGCGCTGCCGGTTCGCGCGGCGTCTTCGAGGGCGACACCACACGCGACCGTCTGCGGGAAGTCCAGAAGCCGCGGAGCGGTACGCCATGAGCCGGCTGGCCTGGCTGCGGCTGCCATGGCTGTTCAACCGCCGCGTCGGCGTGGCGCTGCTGTGGACCTTGCTGGTGGTCGCCGCCGCGGTGGCGGTGAACATCGCCGGCATCCACGTGGTCGGCGGCGTCGAGGGCTGGCAGCACTGGCTGCAGGCGCACGCCGGCCACTTCTTCGTGTGGCGGCTGTGCCTCTACGGAGCGACGGCTTACGGCTGGTGGTGGATGCGTCGGCGCCTGTTGCGGCGGGAGCCGTCCCGCGAGACGCATCAGCGCCTGCTGCGCACGGAGATCGCGGCCGTCATCGCCGTGGTCGCGCTGGAAGCCAGCCAGCTGCTGCGGCACGGCTGAGACCGGGAGGCAGGCATGACGCTCTACACCACGGACTACCTGGAGTATTACCTGACCCTGGTGGCTTGGGTGGTCAACAACGGCATCTGGAGCATCCTCGTGGCCAGCGGCGTGTTCGCGCTGCCGTTCGTGGCCATCGTGATCCAGGAATGGCTCAAGGCCCGCAGCGAAGGTGCGGACGAAGGCAACAAGGGCGTGCTGTCGTCGATGCGCATCGAGAACCGGGTGTGGGTGGCGATCGTGGTCATCATGTTCGCCGGCATCCCGTTCATCCCGGTGGATCTCGCCACGATCAGGTTCGACACCACGCGCTCCGCGCAATGCCAGGTCAACGTCCCGCTGCCCAACGACACGGGCTGGTCCAACGTCTACAC
>DAORHX010000845.1:0-1514 GCA_035438245.1 Rubrivivax sp. | reverse complement strand
TCAGCAGGTTCTCGGTGCCGGTGACGGTGACCATGTCGGTGCCGATGCGCGCGCCTTTGAGTTGCTGGGCGCGCGCAATGATGTAGCCGTGCTCTACCGTGATCTCGGCGCCCATCGCCTGCAGGCCCTTGATGTGCTGGTCCACCGGCCGCGAACCGATCGCGCAGCCGCCCGGCAGCGACACGCGCGCGCGGCCGAAGCGCGCCAGCAGCGGGCCCAGCACCATGATCGTCGCGCGCATCGTCTTCACCAGCTCGTACGGCGCCTCGGGCAGCGCGATGCGCGACGCGTCGATGGTCACGCGGTCGGCATGCTCGGTGCTGCGCTCGGCATACGCGCCCATGTGGTGCAGCAGCTTGAGCATCGTCGCCACGTCCTGCAGCTGCGGCACGTTGTGCAGCGTGACCGGCGTCGCGCTGAGCAGCGCCGCGCACAGCTGCGGCAGCGCGGCGTTCTTCGCGCCGGAGATCGGCACCTCGCCCTGCAGGGAGCGACCGCCGCGGATCAGGAGTTTGTCCATGCTGGTTCGGCTGGGCCCTGCAGCGCGCGCCGGTGGCCCTGGAGCGTGGTCACGACGGCGACACGCGGGGCCGCCCGCGGCACGCCGCGGGCCGTGTCAATGGGGGGGGTGGTCCGGCGCCGGCGCCGCGCCCTGCGCAGCCCATTCGGCGGGGGTGAAGGTCTTCATCGACAGCGCGTGGATCTGCTCGCGCATTCTATCGCCCAGCGCCGCGTAGACCTGCTGGTGCCGTGCCACGCGGGAGCGGCCCGCGAATTCGGCCGACACGATGGTGGCGAAGAAATGCCGGCCGTCGCCTTCGACCTCGAGGTGCTCGCAGGCGAGGCCGGCGGCGATGAAATCGCGCACCTGCTGGACGGTCGGTTCGGACATGGCGGCGGATTATCGTTCAGCGTTCAATGCCGCAGCTTGTAGCCGGTCTTCAGCAGCCGCAGCGCCAGTGCCGACACCGCGACGAAGCTCGCGCCGACGACACCGAGGCTGAGCCACGGCGAGACGTCGCTGACGCCGAAGAAACCGCGCCTGAAGCCGTCGATCATGTAGAAGAACGGGTTCAGGTGGCTGACCGAAAACCACAGCGGCGGCAGCGAGTGCACCGAATAGAACACGCCGGACAGGAAGGTCATCGGCATGATGATGAAGTTCTGGAAGGCCGCCATCTGGTCGAACTTGTCGGCCCACAGCCCGGCGATGACGCCGAGCGCGCCGAGCATGCCGGCGCCGAGCAGCGCGAACACCACGATCCACAGCGGCTGCGCCAGCCCCGGCGGCGCGAACCCGGCGGTGACCACGAACACGCCCAGGCCGACACAAAGACCGCGCACCACCGACGCGCCGACATAGGCCACGAACCAGGCCCAGTGCGACAGCGGCGTCAGCAGCAGGAACACCAGGTTGCCGGTGATCTTGCTCTGGATCAGCGAACTGCTGCTGTTGGCGAAGGCGTTCTGCAGCACGCTCATCATCACCAGCCCGGGGATCAGGAAGCGCGTGT
>DAORHX010000844.1:0-1516 GCA_035438245.1 Rubrivivax sp. | reverse complement strand
GGGCTTCAGCGCGCCGCGCTGCTCGTCCAGGTCGCGCACCGCCAGCAGCAGGGTCACGCGCTCGCCCAGCTCTGCGCACGGCGCGGCCACGCTCAGGTAGTGCGGGCCGCTGCTGCCGTCGGCGCCGGCGACGTCGTAGCCGATGCCCAGGTTGATGAGCGCGATCTCCGCCGCCTTCGGGTCGTCGCAATACAGATCGATGTGCACCGCGGACAGCCGGGTCGCGGTGCCGCGCCAGACGGCGCCGGTCAGGTGCGGCCGGAAATCGGCCAGCCGCTGCATCCAGCGCAGCGCCAGCTCGCGCAACGCGCGCAACTCGGCCGGCTGGGTGTCGGCATGGAACAGCCCCAGGTGGCTGCGCACCTCGTCCTCGACCTGCTCGTTGCTCGGCATTTCGGCGCCGCGTGGCGGGCGCCCGAGCGTGCGCACCGCCTTGCGCTTGGCTTGCGCATAGTCCATGCCTTCGTCGACCACCAGCCTTGCGGCGATGCCGGCGATCTCTTCGCTGAGCGACGCAGCCATCGGCGGATTCTAGGGCGCGGGCCCTTTCGCGCGGCGCGCCGCTACGGCAGCTCCACCGCGCCCATGCGCGCCTGGATGGTCGCTGCGCGCGACGCGACGTAGGCCGACGCGGGGCGCTTCTCGAAGCGTTTGGGGGCCGGCAGCATCACCGCCAGCCGGGCCGCCTCCTCGGCGCCCAGGCGTGATGCGTCCTTGTGGAAGTAGTGCCGTGCCGCGGCCTGCGCGCCGAACAGGCCTTCGCCCCACTCGACATGGTTCAGGTAGATCTCCAGGATGCGCTGCTTGGTCAGCAGCGCCTCCAGCATCAGCGTCAGCACGAATTCCTGCCCCTTGCGCAGCACGGTGCGTTCGCCGGACAGGAACAGGTTCTTCGCCAGCTGCTGCGTGATGGTCGAGCCGCCCACCACCCGGGCCGTCACCGGCCGGCTGGGTTGGCGCGCCTGGGCCTTTTCGGCTCGGGCCTCGGCGCGCTGGTTCTTCTCCCAGGCCTGCTCGATGGCGTCCCACTCGACGCCGCTGTGCTCGGCGAAGCCGGCATCCTCGGCAGCGATGACGGCGCGCTTCAGCTGCGCGCTGATCTGCGCGTAAGGCACCCATTGCTGGCTCCACGCGATGCGGCCCTGCTCGCGCAGCAGCCGCCAGGCCTCGCTGCGCTGGAAGCTGGTCGAATGCGGGTCGATCCAGGCCATCGCCGCAATGCGCAGCGCGAAGCTTGCCTGCAGCGCCAGCAGGCACAGCAGCAGCAGCGCCAGCAGCCGGCGGGCGTGCTTCACCGTGGGGTCGTCGTGTCCAGGTGGCGCCGCAGCCGCTGCAGCACGTCGGCCGTGCCGGGCCGCACGCCGCGCCACAGGAAGAAGGCTTCGGCCGCCTGTTCGACCAGCATGCCCAGGCCGTCGCGCGCCCGTGCGCCGCGGCCCTCGGCCCAGGCCAGGAACGGCCGCGCTGCGGCGCCGTACATCAGGTCCACCGCCAGCGAGCCGGGCTCGAGCACGGC
>DAORHX010000843.1:0-1516 GCA_035438245.1 Rubrivivax sp. | reverse complement strand
GGTCGTTGGCGTCGAACAGGATCAGCGGGTGCAGGTTGCCGTCGCCGGCGTGGAACACGTTGGCGCAGCGCAGGCCGTACTTGTGTTCCATCGCCTGGATCGCCAGCAGCATGTCGGCCAGGCGCTTGCGCGGGATGGTCGAGTCCATGCACATGTAGTCCGGGCTGATGCGGCCCGACGCCGGGAAGGCGTTCTTGCGCCCGCTCCAGAACCTGATGCGCTGCGCCTCGTCCTTGCTGACTTCCATGCGTGTCGCGCCGCTGCCGGTGAGCACGTCCAGCATGCGGCGGATCTCCTCGTCCACCTCCTCGGGCGTGCCGTCGCTCTCGCACAGCAGGATGGCCTCGGCGTTCAGGTCGTAGCCGGCGTGCACGAAGGCCTCGACCGCGGCGGTCATCGGCTTGTCCATCATCTCCAGCCCGGCGGGGATGATGCCGGCGGCGATGACCTGCGCCACCGCGTCGCCGGCCTTGCGGATGTCGTCGAAGCTGGCCATGATGCAGCGCGCCACCCGCGGCTTCGGCACCAGCTTGACCGTCACCTCGGTGATGACGGCCAGCATGCCCTCGCTGCCGACCACCAGCGCCAGCAGGTCGAGCCCGGCCGCGTCCAGCGCCTCGGAGCCGAACTCCACCGCCTCGCCCTCGATGGTGAAGCCGCGCACGCGCAGCACGTTGTGCAGCGTCAGGCCGTACTTCAGGCAATGCACGCCGCCGGAGTTCTCGGCCACGTTGCCGCCGATCGTGCAGGCGATCTGGCTGCTCGGGTCGGGCGCGTAGTACAGCCCCAGCGGCGCGGCGGCTTCGCTGATCGCCAGGTTGCGCACGCCGCATTGCACGACCGCGGTGCGCGAGAACTTGTCGAGCTTCAGGATCTTGTTGAACTTGGCGAGCGACAGCGTCACGCCCACCCGGTGCGGCAGCGCGCCGCCCGACAGGCCGGTGCCGGCGCCGCGGGCGACCACCGGCACGCGCAGCGCGTGGCAGGCCTTCAGCAGCGCCGCCACCTGGGCGGTGTCTTCCGGCAACGCCACCAGCAGCGGCTGTTCGCGGTAGGCGGTCAGGCCATCGCATTCGTAGGGCACCGTGTCCTCGCTGCGCCACAGCAGCGCGTGCGCGGGCAGCAGCGGCTGCAGCGCGGCCAGCACCTCGGCCTGGCGCGCAGCGCGCGCCGTCGTCTCGGCGGACGCGGCAGCGGGCAGCGGTGCGTTCATCGGCGGGCGGACGGAACCATGGCGCGACTTTAGCGCGCCGCGTTCATTGCGCCGTGAACACGGTCAGCACCCCGGTGTAGCCGTACAGGTGGTGCCGCGCGATCTCGCCGCCGGCGAAGAAGCCGGCCCACGGCACGTCGCCCAGCGCCTGGCGCACGATCTGCGCTTCGGCCGACGGCGCGCCGAAGTGCGGCCCGCCACGCCCGCAGCAGCTGACGTAGATGGCGCCGGCGATGCGCTGCGCGGCAGGCGCCGGCAGCGGCGCGACCGGTGCCGGCTGCATCGCCCCCACCGGCGAGCCCA
>DAORHX010000842.1:0-1519 GCA_035438245.1 Rubrivivax sp. | reverse complement strand
CGACGAACGCCGCGCCAGCGCCTGCTTCAACGCGCACACCGCCACCAGCCACAGCAGCGCGCCGGCGACGCCGACGTACATCGCACCGGACTGCCGCGCCAGCCAGTCGTCGGCATGGGCGGCGGCGACGAGCGTGCCGATGGCGAGCACCAACTGCACGCCGAGCACCACGCGCAGCGCCAGCATCGGATGGCAGACCTGCAGCGCCAGCGCCGCACGGGCACGGCCCCGCTCCTTCTCGTCGAGCAGCGGGTCGAAATGCGTCGGCGCGAACGACTGCGAGTTCAGCTCGGCGGGGCGCGTGCTCGCCGGCCAGACGCTGAGCGGCCGCGTGTCGCCGTCGACCGCATCCGCCGGCGCCGCCTGCGCCGGCCCGCGGCCAGTGACCACGCCTCGCGATCGCAGCGCGGCATCGGAGAACCTGGGGCGGCCCGGCGCCTTCCTGAGCGGCGTGCGTGACATGGCCTTGTCGATAATAAGGACTCCGACGCCAGGCGTCGTATCCCGATGTGAACCGCCATGTCCGCCAACCCGCTCGACAACAAGAACCAAGCCTGGTCTGCCCTGTTCAGCGAGCCGATGAGCGAGCTGGTCAAGCGCTACACCGCCAGCGTCGGCTTCGACCAGCGGCTGTGGCGCGCCGACATCGCCGGCAGCCTGGCGCACGCCGACATGCTGGCGGCGCAGGGCATCATCGGCGCGCAGGACGCGGCGGACATCCGCCGCGGCATGGCGCAGATTGCCGCGGAGATCGAGTCCGGCCGCTTCGAGTGGAGGCTCGAACTCGAGGACGTGCACCTGAACATCGAGGCGCGGCTGACGCAGCTGGTCGGCGACGCGGGCAAGCGGCTGCACACCGGCCGCAGCCGCAACGACCAGGTGGCCACCGACGTGCGGCTATGGCTGCGCGACGAGATCGACGGCCTGAGCGCCTTGCTCGCCGACATGCAGCGCGCGCTGGTCGAGTTGGCGGCCAAGCACGCGGAGACGGTCATGCCCGGCTTCACGCACATGCAGGTGGCGCAGCCGGTGAGCTTCGCGCACCACCTGCTGGCCTATGTGGAGATGTTCGCGCGCGACGGCGAGCGGCTGGCCGACCTGCGCAAACGCGTCAACCGACTGCCGCTCGGCGCCGCGGCGCTGGCCGGCACCAGCTACCCGCTGGACCGCGACAGCGTGGCGCGTGCGCTGGGCTTCGAGGCGATCAGCCAGAACAGCCTGGATGCGGTCAGCGACCGCGACTTCACGCTCGAGTTCGCGGCCTTCGCGTCGATCTGCATGGTGCACGTCTCGCGCCTGGCCGAGGAGATCGTGCTGTGGATGAGCCAGAACTTCGGCTTCATCGACCTGGCCGACCGCTACTGCACCGGCTCGTCGATCATGCCGCAGAAGCGCAACCCCGACGTTGCCGAGTTGGCGCGCGGCAAGACCGGCCGCGTCGTCGGCCACCTGATGGCGCTGATGACGCTGATGAAGGGCCAGCCGCTGGCCTACAACAAGGACAACCAGGAAGACAAGG
>DAORHX010000841.1:0-1521 GCA_035438245.1 Rubrivivax sp. | reverse complement strand
TTTGGCAGGGGAGGAAGGACTCGAACCCTCGCATGTCGGAATCAAAATCCGATGCCTTAACCAACTTGGCGACTCCCCTACACAGGACGCGGCTTGGCAGCCACGCCCCTCGATCCGTTCTCAGCCGGCCCAGCCCTGCAGCGGGTGATGGTCCAGACTGCGGCACATCCGACCCACCCACGGGCCGGGCAGAGACTGCGCCGGCCATGCCGCCAGGGATGAATCCTCCGTGCCGACCCTTGCGAACACCGCGCTGCCCGACCCGGTCATGCGGCTGTTGCCGAACTGGCTTTCCAGCCATGACGCCGCCGCACGGACCTGCGGGCACAGCGCCTCGGCCACCGGCTGCAGATCGTTGCGGCCGAAACCGTCGCACCATCGCGCGCTCGCAAGAGAGCCCGCAAGTATAACAGCCGGCGTGTCGCGCACCAGCTGCCCGCTGCCGAAGATGTCGGCGGTGGCCAGCGCCTCGGCCGGCTTGACCACCGCGTAGGCCTGCGTCGGCAGCGCCAGCGGCGTCAACCTGTCGCCGATGCCTTCGACGAAGGCGTTGTCGCCGCCGACGAAGAACGGCACGTCGGCACCCAGCGTCAGGGCCAGGGCGAGCAGCCGTTCGCGCGGCCAGTGCAACCCCCACAGCCGGTTCAGCGCCAGCAGCGTGCTCGCCGCGTCGGAGCTGCCACCGCCCAGCCCGGCGCCCCACGGCAGCTGTTTGTCGATGTGGATGTCGGCGCCGAGCGCCGTGCCCGACTGCGTCTGCAGCGCGCGCGCGGCGCGCAGGCACAGGTCGTCGTCGGGCAGCGCGGCGGACAGATCGTGGCGCGCCAGCTTGCCGTCGCCGCGCCGCTCGAAATGCAGCCGGTCGCACCAGTCGATCAGCACGAACACCGACTGCAGCAGGTGGTAGCCGTCGGCACGGCGGCCGACCACGTGCAGGAACAGGTTCAGCTTGGCCGGCGCCGGCACGTCGAGAAGGGCGCTCGGGCTCATGCCAGCCCCCTGGGCCTGGGGCCCGCCCCGGCGAAGGGGCCGGGCGCCACGCCCCGTGGTGTCGCGGCCTGCCGGGCCGAGCGCCGCCGTAGCGGCCGAGCGTGGTTCATCGCGGGTCCAGCTGCACGCGCAGTCGCGCGGCGGGCGCCTCGTCACGCCAGGCTTGCCAATGGCCGGTGTCGAAGCGTGCGAGGTCGATGGTCCAGCCCAGCTGCACGAAGCCGGGGCCGGGCTGCAGCGGTCGCGCCGCTTCGGCTGCGCCGGGCCACGGCCGGCCCTGCAGCCAGTCGGGCAGCGCGCGCAGCGGCAGCGTTTCGCCGAAGGTTTCGCGCGACAGCGCGTCCAGGTCGTCGAAGCGCTTCTCGCCCTGCGGCGTGACCAGCCGCGCCTCGGACCGGCTCCAGTGGGCGGCTGCCAAGGTCGTGCCCAGCGGCGTGCTCAGCACCAGCTCGCCCTGATCGGCGCCGCCGCGCAGCTCGAACGCGGCGCTGAGCGCCTGGGCAGGCCGGTCGCGCTGCGCGTCGACCTGCA
>DAORHX010000840.1:0-1523 GCA_035438245.1 Rubrivivax sp. | reverse complement strand
GTGCGGCCTTCTGCGCACGGCTGTAGCGGCCGCCGAAGTACTGCGCCAGCGCCTCGCGCAGCGAGGCCTGGGCGACGCGATCGCGCCGCGACACGCGCCACTCGCGCGCTCGCTGCGGCAGGCCGATCAAGCCGTTGATCGCGTTGAACACCGTCACCAGCAGCGCACACAGCGCCGCCAGCAGGATCAGGAAGAAGTTGAGCGAGAGGTCGATCCGCTCGCCGGCCCAGTAGATGCTGACCAGGCCGTCGTTGCGCCCCAGCGTGGTCGCGGCCACGACGGCCACGACGAACAACAGCACGAGCCAGATGACACCGCGCATCGTGGCTCGCTTCAGCGCGTGCCGGCCACCGCGGTGAGGGCGGCCAGCGTGGCGTCGGGGCGCGGCACGACCACCTGCCGGGCCTGCGCGGCGACCTGCTTGACGAGCTCGATCGCATGGGCGGTGCGCCGCGCGCTGCGGTCGAAGTAGCGTTCGAGCGCCGACAGCGCGTCGCGCAGATCGGCCTGCGCGGTGTCGAACTGCCGGCTCAACAACGCCAGCCGCGCGTTCAGCAGCCGCAGCTTCAGGTTCTCGCGCAGGAAGAAGGCCTGTTCCGGCGACACCAGCATGGCTTCGGGCTGGTCGATCGGCGTGACGCGCACCAGGCTGCGCATCTCGGACCAGATGCGCGCCCCGAGCGACGCCCAGCGCTCGCCGAGCACCTCGGTCCAGCCCGGGTCCATCGGTGCGGACGCCGCCGTGCTGCCGGCCGTGGCGGCGGAGGCCGCCGCGGCGGCACGCGCACTCTGCCGTGCCGCACTGCGCTGCGCTTGCGGCGCCGACAGCAACGGCAGTTCGTCGACCAGCCGCACCACCTCGTCCAGCCGCATCGCCAGCGTCGACACGTCGACCGCGCCGGCCGCGCGCACGCGCTCCAGGTCCTGCACGACGGCACGGCGCACGCCGTCCAGCCGCGGCTGGTTCTGCCGCACCAGCCGTTCCTCGGCCTGCTGCAACGCGATGACCAGCGGCTCCGAACTGCCGGTGATGGCGGTCTGCTGCATCGCCACGCGGATCGACGATTCGACGTCGGCCAGCAGGTTCTCGTCACGCGAACGCGACAGGCCCTGGATCAGCTCCTCGAGCTGCGTGCGCTGCAGCGCGACCTCGGCCACGCGCGCCTCGAGCAAGGCCAGCTTGGCTGCCGCATCGCGCGAGCTCTCCTGCGCCTGGCGTGCAAGCATCTGCGCCTCGACGGCCTGCGCAGCGCTGTCCGCCTGGCGCTTGACCAGCTGGTGTTCGAGGCCCTTGACGCGCTGCTGCGTGTTCCACGCGTACATCACCGCGGCCGCGCACAGCGCCGCCAGCAGCACGGCGCCGGCGGCGATCCAGCGGCCGGGCAGCAGGTGGGCATGGGCATGCGCGGGGGCCGCGTCGGCCACTGTCGCGCCGGCGAGGGGTGGGGCGATGGGGATCGGCAGAGCCGCGTGTAGGGAAAGAGGGGAGATACCGGTGGTCGGCGGAACCATAACAAAACAAA
>DAORHX010000839.1:0-1529 GCA_035438245.1 Rubrivivax sp. | reverse complement strand
GCCATGGGGCGACAGCTGGACGAAGAAGCGGCACGGCGCGACGCGGCGGCCGGCGCGCGGCCGGCGCGCTCACCTTCGGCCAGCGGCATGCGTCGCGGTCGGCTGTTCGGGCGCAGCGACCCGAATGCCGAACTGGTGCTCTACGCGGAAGCCTGGGCACGCAAGATCCAGCTGAACACGGCCCTCGAGATCGTGCGCAATGCGGCGAAGCGGTCGCACTCGCAGCCGCTGGTCACGGTGGCGATCCGCAGCGACGGCTCGGTGGAGTCGGTGACCTTCGTGCTATCCAGCGGCGCGGCCGAAATCGACGAAACCGTACGACGCATCGTGCAGGACCTGGCGCCCTACCCGCCCTTCCCGCAGGCGCTGGCGCGTGACTACGACGTGGTCGAGATCCGTCGCAGCTGGCACTTCGACAGCGCCATCCGCCTGTACTGAGCGGGTCGACGATGGCCAGGCGTTGAGCATGACGACCAGCCCGAGCGCCGCCAGCACCACGGTCAGGATCTGCGCGTCGTAGCGCACCAGAACCTCCCGCATGCGGTTCAGCGGGGCCCTCACGCTGCTGCCGAGCGCCATCCAGAGCAGGAGTGGCGTTGCAACGCCCAGGCCCGAGACGATGGTGAAGACGATCAGGCCGATGGCTTGCGCCACCGGCGCCGACGCAGCGGCGGCGATCGCCAACCCGCCGGAGGCCACCAGCACGGCGTTCTTCGGGTTCAGCACCACCAGTACGAAGCCCAGCCCCGCCGCCCGGGGCGAGGTCAGTGTGTCCAGCACCCCGAGCCACGCGGGCGGGGCAGCAGCTTCGCCACGTCGGGGCCTGTTCTGCCATTGGCGCCAGGCCAGTCCCAGCAGGGCCGTGCCGAGCAGCAGGCGGGCCCACACCGTCCACGGAGCGACGTCGCCGGCCATGAAGGCGAAGAGGTCGGCAGCCAGGACGACGGCCCCGCCCAGGCCGAAGATGCCGGCTGCATAGCCGGCCAGGAACCAGGTCAGAGCCCCGATCGCGCCGCGAGAGGCCAGCGTCAGGGGGACGACCACCAGCGGCAAGGTGGCCAGCACGATGCCGAAGGCGATCGGCAGGGATTCGGCTACCGCTTGGAACATCCGGTTCGACCCGCATCCGACGTGGGCCCGTGCGGATGGAAGATGGACCGCGAGTGACGTGACCCTGCAGCCCCGCCATCAAACTCGGAGCCGCGCAGCCAACGGGTACCCCGCGCGCCATCCCGAACACGCCACGAAGAAAATGGGTCAGTGGCTTCTAACCAACTGACCCTTGAATCTGCTGGCGCGGCTGGCAGGAATCGAACCCACGACCCCTTGGTTCGTAGCCAAGTACTCTATCCAGCTGAGCTACAGCCGCGAAGCGCCGCATTATAGCAGCGGCCCCATCGCGCCTTCAGTCGATGGCGGCCGCGGCGCGCGCGCACTGCTGCGCGCGCAGCTCGTCGCCTTCCTGCTGCGCCAGCTGCGCCAGCGAGCGCCAGGCACGGCGTCGCGCCGCGGCCACCAGGCCCGCAGCC
>DAORHX010000838.1:0-1529 GCA_035438245.1 Rubrivivax sp. | reverse complement strand
CCGGCCCCCGCGCCCGCCGACCCGCACGCGATGCACGGAGGCATGGAAGGCATGCCGATGCAGCGTGGAATGCCCGGCATGGGGGGCGTGCCGACGGGAGGCGCGCAGGCGACCGACTCGCTCGCCGACGGATTGAAGGACCGCCTCGCCTACGCCGATCTCGAGGCGCTGACGCCGATGCGACTGCCGGCGGGCCCGGCGAAGAAGATCGACATGCGCCTGACGGGCGACATGAACCGCTACATCTGGTCGATCAACGACAAGAAGCTGTCGCAGGCCACCTTCTTCGAGGCGCGCGTCGGCGAGCGTCTGGAGATTCGCCTGATCAACGAAACCATGATGGAACACCCGATGCACATGCACGGTGCGTTCTTCGTGGTCGACAACGGCAAGGGCGAGCGCGCTCCGCTCAAGCACACCGTGATCGTCAAACCGGGCGAGACCATCACGGTGCACACCAGCTTCGACGAACCGGGGCCCTGGGTCTTTCACTGCCACCTCTTCTATCACGCGGCCGCCGGCATGGTCCAGGCCATCGTCGTCAAGTGAATCGTCTGGCCATGGAACACGCACGCATGAACACGAAGAACAACCGCCCGGCGGGCCTGCCGGGGCTCGCGCTTGCCGCGGCGCTGGCCACCTTGGCCAGCCCCGCCAGCGCGATGGAGGACGACGGGATCTTCCAAGCCACCCGCGTCGAGGTCGATGCAGGCCGCAGTGACTCGAAGAGCATCGCGGCCTGGCGCGCCGACGGTTGGATCGGCACCGACTACAACCGTTTCGCCTGGCGCGCCGAGGGCTCGCGCCGCGACGGCCGCCTCGAGGACGCCGAGGTACAGGCGCTGTACAGCCGCTATGTCGCCCCCTTCTGGGACCTGCAACTCGGCCTGCGGCGCGAACTCAAACCCCAGGCGCGCAACTACGGTGTGATCGGCGTGCGCGGCTTGGCGCCCTACGCTTTCGACGTCGACGTGGCCGCGTTTGTGCGCAGCGACGGACGCCTGTTCGCGCGCACCCGCGCCGAGTACGACATGCTGTTCACGAACCGCCTGGTCGCCAGGCCCTTCGTCGGCATCGACTGGGCCACCCGCTCAATCCCGTCGGACGGCATCAAGGCCGGGGCAACGTCGTCCGAGTGGGGACTGAACTTGCGCTACGAGATCACGCGCGCCGTCGCCCCGTACCTCGAGATCAGCCGCCAGTGGCAGCGCGGCGCCGACAGCGGCGCGGGCGCGAACTCGGTGCGGGCCGGGCTGCGGCTGGTGCTCTGAACCACCACCGGGCCGACGCGATGACGAACTCACCTCGCCTCGAAGAGCAGCGATCGCCGATGGCGGTCGGGCTGGGGCCGTGGCAACTCGCGTGGCTCGCGGCCGCTGTCTTCGTCGTCTCCGCCGGCTATGGCGCGCTGATGCCCTTGTTGCCGGCCTGGCTGACGCCACTGATCGCGGCCGGCGGCCAGGCCGAGGTCGCACGCCATGTCGGCCTGCTCAGCGGCCTGTACGCCGCCGGGGTGCTGGTCGGCGCGC
>DAORHX010000837.1:0-1530 GCA_035438245.1 Rubrivivax sp. | reverse complement strand
GCCGGTGCGCCGCGCCCGGCCGACGTGCCGCCGGCAGGCCGGCGCTGGCCCCCACCGCCACCACCACCGCCATTGCGCCGCGTGCCGCCGACGCCGATGGTCATGCGCCCGAGCACGATCGGCTCGGCCTTCTCGCGCGGGTCGGGTTCGAAGCCGGGCACCACTTCGCGCGCGATCGTGTGCTTCGTCAGCTTCTCGATGTCGCGCAGGAAGATGTCCTCGTCGACGCAGACCAGCGAAATCGCCTCGCCGGTGGCGCCGGCGCGGCCGGTGCGGCCGATGCGGTGCACGTAGTCCTCGGGCACGTTGGGCAGCTCGAAGTTGACGACATGCGGCAGCTGGTCGATGTCGATGCCGCGCGCGGCGATGTCGGTGGCCACCAGCACCTGCAGGGACCCGGCCTTGAAGTCGCCCAGCGCCTTGGTGCGCGCGCTCTGGCTCTTGTTGCCGTGGATCGCCATCGCGCTGATGCCCTGGTCGTTGAGGTAGTCGGTGAGCCGGTTGGCGCCGTGCTTCATGCGCGTGAAGACCAGCACCTGGTGCCAGTCGCCGGCCTTGATCAGGTGCGCGAGCAGCTCCTTCTTGCGTTCACGCGACACCGGATGCACCTTCTGCGCGATGGTGTCGGCGGTGGCGTTGCGCCGCGCCACCTCCACCAGCACCGGCTTGTTCAGCAGCTTGTCGGCCAGCGCCTTGATGTCGTCGCTGAAGGTCGCGGAGAACAGCAGGCTCTGCTTCTTCGACGGCAGGATCGCCAGCACCTTCTTGATGTCGTGGATGAAGCCCATGTCGAGCATGCGGTCGGCTTCGTCGAGCACGAAGATCTCCACGTGCTTCAGGTCCAGCGTGCCCTGGCCGTGGTGGTCGAGCAGCCGGCCCGGTGTGGCGACGAGGATGTCGACGCCGCGCTTGAGCTTGTCGATCTGCGGCTGCATGCCGACGCCGCCGAACATGACCATGCTCGACAGCCGGCTGTGCTTGCCGTAGACGCGCACGCTCTCCTCGACCTGAGCGGCGAGTTCGCGTGTCGGCGTGAGGATCAGCGCGCGGACCGGGAGGCGGCCGCGCGCGTCGCGCACGGCGGGCTTGGCCATCAGCCGCTGCAGCATCGGCAGCGTGAAGCCGGCGGTCTTGCCGGTGCCGGTCTGCGCGCCGCCGAGCAGGTCGGCGCCCGACAGGATGGTGGGAATGGCTTGCGCCTGGATCGGCGTCGGTGTGTCGTAGCCGTGTTCGTGCACGGCGCGCACGATGGGCTCGGCCAGGCCGAGGTCCTTGAAGTTCATGGAGTGATGCGGGCTCGACAGCGAGCCATGTTCGCGGCCTGCGGCAACCCGTGGGGCGCACCAGTCTGCAGGGCGAGGGACGAAAGAGGTGTCGGAAGCGACTGCGCCACGATGACTGGGTGCCGTGGCAGCCCGCGCATTCTATCGCCTTGCTCTCGAGCACGGCAGGCCGGACGGCTGTTCCCGGCGCAAAGCGGCAATTCCCGAAAGGCCGCTGTCGCCTCCGAACGTTCGCGCGGCGCGCCGG
>DAORHX010000836.1:0-1541 GCA_035438245.1 Rubrivivax sp. | reverse complement strand
CGCGCGGTCGAAGTCGGCGGCGCTGCCGTGCAGGATGCCGATCAGGTTGACCACCGCGTCGTGGCCGGCCAGTGCCCGCGCCAGCTGCGCGTCGTCGTGCACGTCGCATTCGACCGGGTCGACGGTCGGCAGGAACTGCACGTCGCGCGCGTGCGCCAGCTTGCGCGTGGCCACGCTGATGCGCTGCTCGGCGCCGCGTGCGACCAGGCGCTCGCACAGCGAACGCCCGACGAAGCCGGTGCCGCCGAGCAGCAGCACGCGCCTCACGGCTTTGCCCCTCGCGCTGCGCGCAGCGGCACGCGCCGCCCGCGATGCGCCCTTCGTGCGGCCAGACCGGTCATGGCAGCTCCTTGTCGACGGACGGCGCGCGCGCATCGCGCGGCCCGATCTGCGGCCCGAGCCGCGCCTTCAGCGACACCGGCTTGGCGCCGAGCAGCGCGCTGTAGTAGACGGTGTTCGACAGTACCTTCTTCACGTAGTCGCGGGTTTCGGCGAACGGGATGTTCTCGGCCCACGCCGCCGGCTCCAGCAGCGGGCCGTCGCGCCAGCGCCGTGGCCGACCGGGGCCGGCGTTGTAGGCGGCGGCGGCCAGCGCCTGCGAGCCGCCGAAGTCGTCGAGCACCAGCTTCAGGTAGGCCGTGCCCAGGCGCAGGTTGACGCCGCGGTCGGTGATCATGTCGGGCTTGTACTCCAGGCCGATCTTCTTCGCGGTCCAGCGTGCGGTGGCCGGCATGATCTGCATCAACCCCGATGCGCCGACGTGCGAGCGTGCGTCCATGATGAAGCGCGACTCCTGCCGGATCAGCCCGTAGATGTAGGCCGGGTCGAGGCCGATCTCGCGCGCCTGGGCCACCACCTCCTGCCGGTACGGCATCGGGAAACGCTGCGCCATGTCCACCTCCTGGCGCGTGCGGTCGCTGGTGTTGATGCAGCGATCCCAGACCTCGCTGTCGCAGGCCAGCTGCGCGGCGGCCAGCAGCTCGCGGTCGCCCAGGCCGCGTAGCGTGAAGTTCCATTCGCGCACCCCCTCGTTGCGCAGGCCGATGGCGATCAGCAGCAGTGCGCGTTCGAAGCCGGGCGTGCGCTTGGCGGTCTCGCGCTCGGCCGCCGACAGCGCGGCCGGCTTCGGCGGCAGCGTCACCGTGCCGCCCAGGTCTTCGTGCGCCAGCTTGCCGTAGAAGCTCATCTGGCCGGCGATCGACTCCAGCAGCTGGCGTGCCGCCAGCCGGTCGGCGTCGCCGTCGGGCCCGGCCTTGGCGGCGCCCTGCAACGCACGGGCGCGCCAGTAGACCCAGGCCGGATCCTTCTGCTCGTCGGCGCTCATCGCCTGCTGCGCGCCGTTGATCAGGCTCCAGCGCTCGGCGTCCGGTCCGTCGAAGCGCAGCGCGGCGCGCACCTGCCAGCCGAGCATGTCGTCGGACCACGGCGCCGCATCGCGCTGCGCGGCGGGGGCGTCGCGGCGCAGCGCCCACGCCCGCTGGTAGTAGGGCACGGCCTCGGGCATCAGCTTCTGTGCCGCCTGCCTGGCGCTGCCGGCGCTG
>DAORHX010000835.1:0-1541 GCA_035438245.1 Rubrivivax sp. | reverse complement strand
CAGCAGCCCCGGCCGGCCCTTCCGCGACGTGCTGGTGGCCGGCCGCTGGGCGCAGCGCGCGCATCGCGGCGCCGATACGGCCGCACGCTTCGGCGACGCGATGCGTGCGCTGTGGCAGGACGCCTAGCGCTGCTCAAGGGCCGGCGCGCTTGAACGACATCACCTGCAGGATGTTGCTGTAGTCGTCGCTCCAGGCGCGTGCGCCGGTGCGGGCGGGCAGCGGCACGGTGGCTTCGCGGATCGGCGGCCGGTCGAGCACGCGGCGGTCCTCGGCCAGCAGTATCCAGTCCGACACCGACGTGCCGACGTCGCCGGCAACGCCGCCGTCGGCAACGAAGGCCAGTTGCAAGCCGAGTTCGGCAGCGATGCGCTCGACCACCGGCGGCAGGTCCAGGTGGCTGTTGCTGACGTGCAGCGCGATCACGCCACCGGGCTTCAGCCGCTCGCGGTAGAGCATCACCGCCTCGCGCGTCAGCAGGTGCACCGGGATCGAATCACCGGAGAAGGCATCGACCACCAGCACGTCGAAGCGCGCCTGCGTTTCGTCGCGCAACAGCAGCCGGCCGTCGCCGACGGCCACCTCCACCGCGGCCGGCGAATCGGCGATGAAGCTGAAGTGCGTCCTCGCGGCATCGACGATCGCCTCGTCGATCTCGTAGAAGCGGTAGCGGTCGCCCGGCTTGCCGTAGGTGGCGATCGTGCCGGCGCCCAGCCCCACCGCGCCGACATCGATGGGGCGGTCGGCCAGCGCCCTGAGCAGCCGGCCGACGCCCGAGTTCTCGGCGTAGTAGCTGGTCGGGCGGCGGCGCTGGCCGTCGGCCATGAACTGCTGGCCGTGCATCACGCGGCCGTGGATCAACACGCGCTCGAGCCGGGCCGGATCGTCGCGGCCGTACTCGCGCACACGCACCACGCCGTAGAAGTTGCGGTCGATGGCGATCACTTCGTCCAGCGCCTCGTGGATGCGCAGCGCCGCGGTGACCAGCGTGCCCACCAGCACCAGCACCGCGGCGCCGCTCCACAGCGGCCCGCAGCGTGCGCCGACGCTGCGCCACAGCACCGCGGCGGCGAGCAGCACGAAGCCGATCTCGACCTCGAAGTAGCCACGCAGCAGCGCCGGCGCGCCCAGCGCCACCAGCGCGCCGCCGGCGACGCCGCCGGCCGACACCGCCAGATAGAACTGCGTCAGGAACGACGGCGCGGGCCGCGACCGCGCCAGCTCGCCATGGCAGTACATGCAGACGACGAACAGACCGAGCAGGAAGGTGGCGATGTGCCAGGCGATGTCCTTCACCTGGCGCTCGAAGAGCAGCAGCACGCACATCGCCGCCAGCGCCAGCAGCGTCGCCGCGCGGAAGGCACGCGGCGCGTACCAGCGGTCGGCGTCGAAGCACAGCGTGAAGCTCAGCAGGTAGATCACCAGCGGCAGCACCCACATCATCGGGAACGACGGGATGTTCTGCGTCAGGTGGTTGGTGAAGCCCACCAGTGCATAGCTGCCCAGCGCCGCCAGCGTGAACCAGGCCAGCGTGCGCGCCGCG
>DAORHX010000834.1:0-1541 GCA_035438245.1 Rubrivivax sp. | reverse complement strand
CGACCTGCTGGTGGCGCTGGGCAGCGCGCTGCAGGCGCTGGGCACGGACTTCGCGGCGCTGCTGGCGGCCGCGGGCGCGAACGACTTCGCCGCCTTCGCCGCGCTGCCGAACGCCATCGCCACCGCGCAGGTCGGCGGCGGCGGCGCGGGCGGCAGCTGCACCACCGGTGTGGCGATGACCTTCTCGCGCGGCCAGGCCGCCGGCCCGTTTGCCGACGGGCAGAAAGTGTGCGTGCAGGCCAGCACCACCCGCCTGAGCATCGACAGCCTGACGCTGGGCAACCCGACGCAGAACACGGTCGTGTCGGCACCGTATTCGGCCTACGTCTTCGTCGACGCCGGCCTGAACTACGAGGTGGTCTTCAACGACGGCGCGCTGCACGAGATCAACGTCGCCAAGCCCAATGCGGCCAGCGCCGCCGACTTCCACGGCCAGTTCGCGCCCACGGCCGCCAGCGGCGGCGTGACGCTGAGCGTCGAGGTCGCGATCAGCGGCGTCGCCTCGCCGTCGTTCACCGTGCCGAACCAGACGCCACCGGCCAGCCAGGCCGAATTCTGCGCGGACCCGGCCAGCAATCCGGTGCTCACCGGCCTGCAGGCGCAGAACGGCATCACGCTGACGGTCACCGGCTGCAGCTTCGCCGACAACGTCGGCACGTTCCAGGCCACGGCGCAGAACGGCGGCATCAGCGTGCCCTATGTGGTGCGCTTCGTCTACGGCAGCTGACGCGACACCGCGCAGGACGGACGGCGCCCGCTGGGCGCCGTCCGCGCTTTCGGCCCCGATAGCATCGGCGTGGACCGACACGACGAGGACATCCGATGCTCACGCTGCACTACTACCCCGGCAACGCCAGCCTTGCGCCGCACGTGCTGCTGCGCGAGATCGGCGTGCCGTTCGAGCTGGCACTGGTCGACCGCACGCGCAACGCACACAAGTCGGCCGCCTACCTGAAGCTGAATCCGAACGGGCTGATCCCGGTGCTGCAGGACGGCGACCTGGTGATGTACGAGACCGCGGCGATCTGCCTGCACCTGGCCGACACGCATGCCGCCGCCCGGCTGGCGCCGCCGCTGGGCAGCGCCGAGCGGGCGCGGTTCTACCAGTGGCTGATGTGGCTGACGAACACGCTGCAGGCGACGCTGATCCACTACTTCTATCCGCAGCAGCTGGCCGGCGACGGCGATGCGACCACCGCCTCGCAGGTGCAGGCACAGGCCGAGCGCCGCATCGGCACGATGCTGCAGCAGCTCGACGACCAGCTGGCCGCACACGGCGGGCCGTGGCTGCTCGGCGCCGACTACAGCGCGGTCGACCCGTACGCGTGGATGCTCGGCCGCTGGACGCGCGGCTTCGGCACGCGCCCGGCACGCGAGTACCCGCATCTCGGGCCGTACCTGCAGCGCATGCTCGAACGGCCGGCGCTGCAGCGCGTGCTCGCCGACGAAGGGCTTGCCCAGCCGTGGGTCTGACCAAGTGACCGCCCGCGGCGCAAAGCTGCCGAACTGCAAACAGCCAATACCTTCACCGCGGAGGCGCA
>DAORHX010000833.1:0-1543 GCA_035438245.1 Rubrivivax sp. | reverse complement strand
CGCCATGTCGGCCTGCTCAGCGGCCTGTACGCCGCCGGGGTGCTGGTCGGCGCGCCGCTGTGGGGCCTGGTGTCCGACCGCTGGGGCCGCGGACGCATCCTGGTGATCGGTCTGGTCGGCTATGTCGCGAGTTTGCTGCCCTTGTTGCGGCCTGACTGGATGGGGCTCACCGGGATCTACGCGTTGCGCGGTGCCACCGGCTTCTTCGTGGCGGCCGTCGTGCCCGTTGTGCCCGCGCTTGTCGCCGAGCACACGCCGCAAGGTCAGCGCGCCCGCCGGTTCGCGTGGCTCGGCGCGATGTCTTTGCTGGGCTTCCTGTTCGGACCGGGCCTCAACGCGGCCGCCGTGCAGATGTCCGTCGCGCTGGCCAGCATCGGCGCAGGCACTTTCGATCCGACGAATCTGGTGATCGTCATGTCGGCGGCGCTGGGCGGGCTGATGATGCTGGGACTGGCCGCCACGCTGCCGCGCGTCGCACCAGCCGCCACCGAGGACGACACGCTGCCGGCGTCTGCCGATCGCCGGCGTGCGATGGCGCTGTGGGGACTGAACGGCGCGGTCATGTTCGTGCTGGCCGGCTTCGAACTCGGCATCGTGCTGCAGGGGCAGCAGCACCCGACGCTCTCGTCGCGCGAGATCTCGCTGATGTTCGCCGAGTGCAGTCTCGTGATGCTCGGCGTCAACGCACTGCTCTTCTTCACCGGGCTGCTCGAGCGTGCCGCCGGCCGCGGCGTGATGGCGGCCGGGCTCGTGCTCGCGATCGCCGGCCTGGCGATGCTGGCGCAGCACCGCAGCGATGCCTGGATGTACGTCGGCGTCAGCTTCACCGCCGCGGGCACCGGGCTCGTGCTGCCGACCATCTCCTACCTCGCGGCCGGAGCCTCTCGGCGACGGCTCGGCGCGACGATGGGCGGGCTGGCCGCGGCGGCAGGCTTCGGCCAGACGCTCGGCTCGGCGGCCGCCGGCTGGCTCTTCGGCGCGGTGGCCCAGCTCAGCTTCGCGTGGCTCGCGCTGCCGCTGCTGGCCACGCTGGGCACCCTGATCGTGCGGCCCGCGTGGTGGTCGACCGAGGACTCCCTGCCGCAGTCGCCTCGCCGTTCCTTCGACCCGACTTCCGAACGACACCCACAGGAGCCCTGACCATGCGCTACTTCTTCACCACCCTTCTCGCCGCGCTGACGGTCGCGCTGTCCGGCTGCGGCTACAACACCTTCCAGTCCACCGAGGAGCAGATCAAGGCCAGCTGGTCAGAGGTGCTGAACCAGTACCAGCGCCGCGCCGACCTGATCCCGAACATCGTCGCCACCGTCAAGGGCGAGGCC
Source organism: Rubrivivax sp. (assembly GCA_035438245.1). Taxonomy (GTDB): domain Bacteria; phylum Pseudomonadota; class Gammaproteobacteria; order Burkholderiales; family Burkholderiaceae_C; genus Rubrivivax. The sequence goes on along the minus strand of DAORHX010000833.1, from coordinate 221 downwards.
AACTTCGAGCAGGAGACGCTGACCAAGGTGATCGAGGCACGCGCCAACGCGACCTCGATCCAGGCCACACCGGAGCTGGTCAACAACCCCGAGGCGTTCAACAAGTTCCAGGCCGCGCAGGGCGAGCTGTCGAGCGCGCTGTCGCGCCTGCTGGTGGTGACCGAGAACTACCCCAACCTGAAGGCCAACCAGGGCTTCCAGGACCTGCGCGTGCAGCTCGA
>DAORHX010000832.1:0-1544 GCA_035438245.1 Rubrivivax sp. | reverse complement strand
TCGGCTCCACCGGCGCGGCGCCCGCCGTGCCGGCCGGCCCGACGCGGAACGCGCGGCAGGGTTCGGCCAGGTGCTTCAGGTAGCACTCGCCCAGGTCCTCGACCTCGGCATGCAGCCCCGGCACCAGGGCGTCGCGCACCTCGGCCGAGACCACGGTTTCGCCGGGGGCGGCCAGGCCGGCCAGCCGCGCGGCCAGGTTGACGCCGGCGCCGTACACGTCGAGCTCGTCGACCACCACGTCCGCCGAGTGCACGCCGATGCGCAGCAGCAGCGCGTCGGTGTCCGCCTTGCCGCGGTTGTAGGCGCCGATGCGCCGGTGCAGGTCCAGCGCGACGCCGATCGCAGGCGGCACCCTCGCGAACTCCAGCAGCATCCCGTCGCCCAGGCTCTTCACGAGCCGGCCCTCCTGGCCCGCCAGCACATCGGTGCGGACCTCGTTGACGAAGCGCCGCCAGCGGTCGATGACGCCGGCTTCGTCCGCCTGCATCAGCCGCACCGACTCGACGACATCCACCACCAAGATGGCACGGCGTTCGCGCTGCAAAGGCGGCGTGGCCGCGCCGTCATCGATGGGTGGCGTCATGCTGCGCACTGGAGGCTGAAGTGTCATCCCCATTTTGCGGGACGGCGCGACGCTGCGACAGCAGGCCACGCGCCGGGCGATGGCACCGCGCCCCGGGCGGCGGCACGCGGAAGCTCAGCGGCCGGTGTTGCTGCCCGACAGCGGCGGCGGCTCGAAGCGCCGGTCCGGCCGCGGCGCGCGCGCGTACAGCCGCTCGACCTTCGGCAGGTTGGCCTCGATGTCCTTGATGCGCGTGTCGCCCTTGGGGTGCGTGGACAGGAACTCGGGTGGCCCGCCCTGGCTCGCCTGCGCCATCTTCTGCCACAGCGTGATGCCGGCGGCCGGGTCGTAGCCGGCGCGCGCCGCCAGCTCCATGCCGACCAGGTCGGCCTCGGATTCGTCGTCGCGGCTGAAGGTCAGCGTCAGCAGCTGCTCACCCATGCCGGCGACCATGCGTCCGGTGTTGCCCAGGCCGAGCAGCGCCGAGCCGAGTTCGAGCGCGCCGCGCGTGGCGAAGCTCTTGCCCATGCGCTCGCGCGCATGCTCGCGCAGCGCGTGCGCCATCTCGTGGCCCATGATCATCGCCACTTCGTCGTCGTTCAGCTGCAGCTTCGCCAGGATGCCCCAGAAGAACGCGATCTTGCCGCCGGGCATGCAGAAGGCGTTGATCTGCGGGCTGCCCAGCAGGATGACCTCCCACTTCCATTGTTTGGCGCGCGGGTTCCACGCCGGCGCGAACGGGATCAGCCGCCTGGCGATGTAGCGCAGCCGCACGAGTTGCGGGTGGTCGTCGGGCGCGAGCGCGCGCTGCTGCCGCGCCTGGGCCTGCATCTGCACGAACTGCTGTGCTGCCGCCTGCTCCACCTGTTCAGCCGGCACGAGCTTGGCAAAGCCCGAGCGTTTGCCGACGTCGACGCCGTCGTTCTGCGCCCACGCCGGCCAGGCGCCGCCGCTGCCCAGCGCCAGCAGGCCCAGCGCCAGC
>DAORHX010000831.1:0-1546 GCA_035438245.1 Rubrivivax sp. | reverse complement strand
CTGCCGGCCGACGCCGGCACGCTGCAGCGGCTGCGCTTCGCGACCGCGCAGGCCCACGTGCGCAACGCCGCCAGCCGGCTGGACGACGCGATCCGCCTGGACCACCAGGCGCTGAAGCTGGCCGATGCGCTGGCCGAGCCGTGGCGACAGGCCGAGGTGCGCAACGACCTGGCCTACAGCTACTACCAGGCCGGCCAGCTGGAGCGTGCGCGCAAGCTCAACGAGGAGGCGATGGCCTTCGCGCGCCGCGCCGACGATGCGATCACGCTGGCGCATGTCCACACCGTGCAGGGCATCCTCCTCGACGGGCGCGGCGACAAGCTGGCCGAGCAGGCCGCGCTGCGCTCGGCGCTGGACCATGCGCGCCGCGCCGGCGCCCGGTACGAGGAGTCGCTGTATCTGGCGAACCTGGCCGACCACTACCTGAAGCAGGCCGACTACCCGACGGCGCTGCGCTATGCGCAGGCCGCGCTGCCGCTGACGCGCGAGCTGAAGAACCTGGGCGGCGAGACGGTGGCGCTGGCCAACATCGGCCTGGCGCAGATCGCGCTGCAGGACATCGAGTCGGGCAAGCGCCACCTGCTGGCGTCGATCGCCATCGACGAGCGCCGCGGCTCGCTCACCGGCGTGTCGGATTCCTATGCCGAGATGGGCCAGTACCTGGAGCGCGCCGGCGACACGCGCGGCGCGATCGAGGCCTGGCACCAGCACCGCGCGCTGTCCGGCCAGGTCCTGGCCCGCGACCGGCAGCAGGCGATCCTGGAGATGCAGGAGCAGTTCGACCGCGAACAGCGCGAGCGCGAGCTGGCGCTGCTGCACAGCGACAGTGCGCTGAAGACCGAGCAGCTGCGCACACGCGAACTGCAGCAGCGGCTGGGCTGGCTGGTCGCGGCCTGCGGCGCGCTGGCGCTGGCCGCGGTGGCGGTCGGCGTGCTGCGGCTGCGCCAGACCAACCGGCAGCTGGCCGACAGCAACGCGCTGCTGCAGCAGCAGTCGCAGGTGGACCCGCTCACCGGGCTGGCCAACCGCCGCCAGCTGCAGCAGGCGATGCGGCAGCCCGGTGGCACCGGCGGCTTCAGCGGCACGGTGTTCCTCGCCGACCTGGACCACTTCAAGCACATCAACGACCGTCACGGCCATGCCGCCGGCGACGCGGTGCTGGTCGAGGTGGCCCAGCGGCTGCGCCAGATGCTGCGCGACAGCGACCTGATCGTGCGCTGGGGCGGCGAGGAGTTCGTCGCCGTCGTGCAGGCGCGCGATGCCGACGCGGTGCAGGCGCTGGCGCAGCGCATGCTCGACGTGGTCGGCGCCGTGCCGTTCGCGCACGGCGGCCGTTCGGTCCCGGTCACCGTCTCGATCGGCTACGCCACGTTCCCGATCGAGCCGGGGCGCCTGCAGCTGTCGTGGGAGCGGGCGATCGGCCTGGTCGACACCGCCATGTACCTGGCCAAGGCGCATGGCCGCAACCGCGCCTACGGCGTGCGCATGCTGCGCGCACAGGACGACCAGCAGTTCGACGCGGTCGGCCGCGCGCTCGAGACCGCCT
>DAORHX010000830.1:0-1547 GCA_035438245.1 Rubrivivax sp. | reverse complement strand
TCATCTTCATCAACCAGATCCGCATGAAGATCGGCGTGATGTTCGGCAACCCCGAGACCACCACCGGCGGCAACGCGCTGAAGTTCTACGCCTCGGTGCGCCTGGACATCCGCCGCACCGGCAGCATCAAGAAGGGTGACGAGGTCATCGGCAGCGAGACCAAGGTGAAGATCGTCAAGAACAAGGTGGCGCCGCCGTTCAAGACCGCCGAGTTCGACATCCTCTACGGCGAAGGCATCAGCCGCGAGGGCGAGATCATCGACATGGGGGTCGAGGCGCGCATCCTCGACAAGTCCGGTGCCTGGTACGCCTACAACGGCGAGAAGATCGGCCAGGGCAAGGACAACGCGCGCGAGTTCCTGCGCGAGAACCCCGAGCTGGCCATCGAGATCGAAAATCGCGTGCGCGAGGCGATGGGCATCCCGCCGCTGAGCGCGCCGGCGGACAAGGCCGCCGACTGAGCGAGCCGCCTGAAGCGAGCTGCCCGATGAAGCGGCCACCATCGAGCCTGCAGGCGCGGGCGGTGGGCTGGCTGGCACAGCGCGAACACAGCCGCAGCGAATTGCGCCGCAAGCTGCTGCGTGTGCTGCGGCAGCCGCAGGCCGAGGCCGAGCCGGTCAGCGACGCCGAAGAACAGGTCGACCGGCTGCTCGATGCGCTGCAGCGCGAAGGCCTGCTCAGCGAGCAGCGTTTCATCGACAGCCGCGTGCGTGTGCGCGCGCCGGGCCAGGGCACGCAGCGCATCCAGAGGGAGCTGGCGCGTCACGGCCTGAAGCTGCAGGCGCAGTCGCTGCAGCAGCTGCGCGACACCGAGCTGCAGCGCGCCACGCTGCTGTGGCAGCGCCGCTTCGCCAGCGTGCCGCAAGACGCGCGCGAGCGCGCACGACAGATGCGTTTCCTGGCCGGCCGCGGCTTCAGCGGCGACGTCATTCGCCACGTGCTGGCGGCCGCTGGCGCCGTGCCGGACAGCGAGCCCTAGCGCGTCGCGCGCCCCGGCCTCGGGGCGGGGGCGCGTGCTAAAGTCCACGCGCCCGTCAACCGGGCAGCCGCCCGCGGCGGCGCGTCGACACGCCCGACCCGGCCGGCACGACGCCTGCAAAGGGCGCTGCAGATTCAGGATGCTGCAAGGCGCGTGGCCGATCATCCACCGCGCCCTCGGCGTCGACCGTCACCCCTCAGCGCGAGCTCGCTCATGAAGATCCACGAGTACCAAGGCAAGGAAATCCTTCGCAACTTCGGTGTCCCGGTGCCGCGCGGCTATCCGGCCTTCACCGTGCTCGAAGCCACCGAGGCGGCGCAGAAGCTCGGCGGCGCCGTCTGGGTGGTGAAGGCGCAGATCCACGCCGGCGGCCGCGGCAAGGGCGGCGGCGTCAAGCTGGCGCGCTCGCTGGACGAGGTCAAGAAGCTGGCCGGCGAGATCCTGGGCATGCAGCTGAAGACCCACCAGACCGGGCCCGAAGGCCAGAAGGTGCGCCGCCTGCTGATCGAGGAGGGCGCCGACATCAAGAAGGAATACTACGTCGCCGCGCTCACCGACCGCGCCACGC
>DAORHX010000829.1:0-1549 GCA_035438245.1 Rubrivivax sp. | reverse complement strand
GACGAGGGGCGACAATCGTGCGATGTTCCAGCCCTCGCAGCATGACGTGCGCGCCTTCTTCTGCGGCGCCTGGCGCAAGCAGCGCCACGGCGAGCCGCTGTCGCCGCTGGAGGCCCAGGCAGCGACGTGGATCGACGAACACCCCGAATACCACGCCACGCTCGCCGACGAAGCGGCGGCGCTGGCCGCCAGCTACACAGTCGAGGACGGGCGCGAGAACCCGTTCCTGCACCTGGCGATGCACCTGTCGATCCTCGAACAGACCGGCATCGACCAGCCGACCGGCATCCGCCAGGCGGTGCAGCTGCTGGCCGCGCGGCGACAGTCGCTGCATGCGGCGCACCACGAAGTCATGGAATGCCTGGGCGAGATGATCTGGGCGTCGCAGCGCAGCGGCCTGCCGCCCGACGGCGAGGCCTACATCGACTGCGTGCGCCGGCGCGCGATGCGCTGATGCGCCGGCGTGTCGTGCCTGGGGCGGCCCGGAAGACCCACGCATCGTCGACCGTCACCCGGTAGCCGGCGTCGCCGTCGGCGCGCGTGTCGGCGCGCCCGTCGCGGCCCGGGCCGCGTGCCGGAGGATCATGCGAACTGCGCCGTGCGTCATGCGTGCCGCCCCTGGGGTGAATGCGTCGGCGATGGTAGCCGGCGTGGCGCGCGTTCCCCCTACACTCGTCGCCGCCTGGCCTGCAAGACGAGGAGCACGATTGCCCACCCTGCGGCACCGTCCCGCCTGCGCCCTGTGGGCGCTGTCGCTGCTTGCGGTGTCGCATCCGTCGGCGGCGCGGGCGGATTCGACCGAGCGCCAGTTCTGGCCGGAGTTCAACGCCTACATCCGTATCGACGACCGCCGCCGGCTGATGCTCGCTGCCGCGGCCACGCGCGCCAGGGAAAGCGACACGGACAACGGGCAGCGCTCGATCCAGGACGTGCAGCTGACGGTGAACTTCGACTACACGCTGCCGCCGCTGCTGCAAGGCGACATGCCGAGCGCGGAATGGATCGCCCAGCGGCGGCTGTGGACGCGCCTGGGTTTCGAGTACGGCCGCTCGGTCGGCTCGGCGAGCAGCGACTTCACTTCCTACACCGGCATCGCCGAGCTGAACGCGCGCCACGCGCTCGACGCTTCGGCATGGCTGACCGGCCGCGTCCGCGTCGACCTGCGCGACATCAACGGCGAGCCTTCGCAGCGCTACCGGCTGCGCGCGGGCGCCGAATGGAGCACCTCCGCCTTCGCGCACCCGATCGACCCGTACGGCAGCATCGAGTTCGTCTACGACACGCGCTACAGCCAATGGAGCCGGCTGGTGCTGAAGGCGGGACTGGAGACACCGATCGCCACCGGCTGGCGTCTCGAACCCTACGTCGAGCTGCAATTGAACCGGCCCGACGACGACCTGACGCGCGTACTCGGCCTCGGCCTCACGCTGAAGGCCCATTTCCACTGAAGGCCGGGCCCACACGGATTCGCGACCGACGCACGGAGATCGATGCCCGCTCACGGCGCAAAGCGGAATTTCAGAAGTCCGCTGTCCGTGTGAAGAGCCGG
>DAORHX010000828.1:0-1558 GCA_035438245.1 Rubrivivax sp. | reverse complement strand
GATCACCACCAGCCCGCGATCGCGGTAGTCCTTCCACAGCTGCTCGAGGCCGGCGGCGGGCCATGCCGCCGGGCCATCGGCAAGCTGCGTTCAAACGGCCACCAGCGGCCGGTCGATGCCCGCGGGCTGACCTTCCTTCAAGACCGATCCCGCCCAGTCAGCATGGAAACTTCTGGTCTGCGATCAGACAGCAAGGTGACGCTGGCCCCTTGCTGTGAGTCTCGACAGACTTCGGGCCGCGGCAGCCGACGCCACCGCCCGAAGCGGCTCACGCGAAACGCGATATGCCGCCGCTCGCGGCCCGCTGCCAGATCTGCGCTACACATTGGCCGCCAGCACCTTCGATCTCGCTGGGGGGTGCGGCTGCTGGAGAGCGACGCGATCTCAGCCCGCGGGCTCCAGCAGCCGCAATTTCAGTTTCGAGAACGATCGGAAGCCGCGGTCAAAGGTCACCATCTCGCAGTCATACGCCTGGGCCAGCGCGGCCAGCCAGGCGTCGGTCCACAGGTCGGGCGACGGCTCGCGCCGCGAGACGTTGGCGTGCCAGTGCGACTCGTGCCCGGCCGGTACGGTGCCGATGACTTCGATGCGCGGGTCGTCGATCAGGCTTTGCACGGTGTTCCAGGCGGCCGCCGGCCGCAGCACCGAAGCGCCCATGACGCGGGTGTTCGTCAGCAGCCTCAGCAGCGCCATGCGCACCGGCAGGCTCAGGCCCACGCTGGCATCGTCGCAGGCGTCCCACCACTGCGCCGCCGGCACGCCGTGCGCGTGCCCCTCGGCCAACAGCGGCAGCAGCACGTTGGCGTCAGCGATGCAATGCACGCGCGTCGCCCTCGTCGGCCTGCTGCACGGCCTCGGCGTCGAGCCGCTTGACGGCGTCAGGGCTCAGGTGGCGCAGCGGCGCGTCGGTCGCCAGTCGGATCGGCGGCCGGGTCAGGCGCTTGCGCGGGCGCTCGGCGCCCGCCATCTCGCGTTGCAAGGCGTCGATGACCAACTGGCGCAGCGTGGATCCGCGTTCGACGGCCTCGATCTTGGCGCGGCGAAGTATGTCGTCAGGAAGGTCGAGCGTCGTGCGCATGGCAGGAAACCACAAATATGTGTAGCTGCACTCTAGCACTCGGAGGCCTGCGCGCGAGCGGGTGAGACGGAGCCTCCGAGCTTGCTGGCCGGACTTGCGGCGAGGCTCCTGCCTGGCAGGCAGACGTCGCGAACGACCGCTTGCACTGCGGGCGGTCATCGGCGGGACGGAGGCCGGGCGACCGTGAGCTGGCGTCGACCTTTGTGCGTTGGATCGTGGATCCGTAGCAGCGCGTCAGCGGCGCGCGCGCAGCCAGGCCGCGGCCTGGCCGCGGGTCTGCGCGCCGATCTTGTCGAGGATGTTGGCCACATGCCGCTTGACGGTGTGCGGGCTCAGATCGAGCGCGCGTGCGATCAGCTTGTTGCTGTCGCCGGCGGCAACGCGCTCCAGCACCTCGGCCTCGCGCGGGCTCAGCTCGGCCGACGGCGGCGGTCTCGTTGGCGGCGCTGCGGCAGCGCCCTGCATGCGCCGTGACTTCTC
>DAORHX010000827.1:0-1562 GCA_035438245.1 Rubrivivax sp. | reverse complement strand
GCAAGGTTTCCTGGCACTGCGTGACGCCGCAGGACACGGCGATGACTTCGGTGGCGGCGCCCTTCTCCTTCAGCCGCACCGCCTCTTCGACGGCGATCTCGTCGAAGGGGTTCATGCTCATCTTGACGTTGGCGATGTCCACGCCGGTGCCGTCGCTCTTGACGCGCACCTTGACGTTGTAGTCGACGACCCGCTTCACGGGGACCAGAACCTTCATGATGTCTTGCTCCTGTGCAATCTGTGCCTGCCGGCGCATTCTAGGCAGGTTGGACCGCGCCACGCCAACGCTGCACTCAACTCGCCGCCTGGGCCGCAGCCATGCCCCTGGGCACGTCGACGCGGGCCAGCACCAGCAGGCCGACGACGAAGAACAACCCGGTGGACAGGATCGCGATGCGGTGGCTGCCGGCCGTCAGCAGCGTCACCAGCCCGTAGGTCATCGGCCCGATGATCGCCGCCAGGCGCACGGCGAAGGTCCACAGGCCGAAGAACTCGGCCAGCCGCTGCGCCGGCGCGAAGGCCCCGGCCAGCGCGCGCCCGGCCGACTGGCTGGAGCCCATGCACAGCCCGGCGACGATGGCGGCGACCCAGAACAGCGCCGCATCGGTGGCGGCCACGGCCAGCAGCGTCATGACGATCCAGCCCCACAGCGTCAACGCCAGCGCCTTGCGGTGACCGATGCGGTCCTGCCAGTAGCCGAAGGCAAAGGCGCCGACGGCCGAGGCGATGTTGACCAGGAAGATCAGCATCATGGTCTGCGTCTGCTTGAAGCCCAGCACCTGCTCGGCATAGACCGCGGCCAGCGCGATGACCACGGCGATGCCGGCCTGGTAGGCCACCGCGCAAGCCAGCAGCCAGACGAAGTCGCGATAGTCCTGCGCATGGCGCCAGGTCTGTGCCAGCCGCGCCAGCGACGCGCGCAGGCCGCTGTCCTGCGACGCATTGACCTGCGGCCGCGCGCGCTCGCGCAGCAGCGCGAAGGTCAGCAGCGACGACGCTCCATAGACACCGGCGGTGATCAGCATCGTCACCGGCACGAACTGCTGCGCGGGGATGCCCTGCGCCTGCGCCCACAGCACATAGCCCAGCGACAGGCCCAGCGTCAGCATGCCGCCGAAGTAGCCGAAGCTCCAGCCCCAGCCGGAGACGCGGCCCAGCGCCTCGCGCCGCGCCAGTTCGGGCAGGAAGGCGGCGGTCAGCGATTCGCCGTAGCTGTAGAAGATGTTCGAGACCACGATCGCCGCGGTCGCCAGCCACAGGTCGCCGGGGCCGGCCAGCGCCAGCAGTGCGGTGGCCAGCACGCAGCCGACGGTGGTGAGCATCAGCAGGCGCTTCTTCGCCGCGCGCAGGTCGGCCAGCGCGCCCAGCGAGGGCATGGTCAGCATCACCACCGCGCTGGACAGCGCCAGGGCGCTGGTCCAGGCCAGCGTCGCCCAGGATGCGTTGCCGGCGACGACGCCGACGAAATAGGCGTTGAACACCGCCGTCAGCACCACGGTGGTGTAGCCGGAGTTGGCGAAGTCGTACATCGCCCAGCCGAACACCTCGCGCTTGCGCACGCC
>DAORHX010000826.1:0-1564 GCA_035438245.1 Rubrivivax sp. | reverse complement strand
GCCGCGCCGGTGCGCGCGCACGAATGGGCGCTGCGCGAGCTGACGCGCAACCTGCTGCACAACGCCATCAAGCACAGCCCCGATGGCGGCCGCCTCGACGTGCGGCTCGAGCGCCAGCCGGACCGCGCCCGGCTGCGCATCGTCGACAGCGGCCCCGGCATCACCCCCGAGCTGCGCCAGCGCCTGTTCCAGCCCTTCGCCAGCGGCGATCCGCGCAGCGGCTCGGGGCTGGGCCTGGCGATCTGCGAGGAGATCGTGGCCGCGCTGCACGGCGACATCCGGCTGGACAACCGCATCGAGGCCGGCCGCGTCGCCGGCCTGGACGCCATCGTCGAGCTGCCCGTGGCGGACAATGCCGCCGCATGAGCGAAGCCAGCCCCCGCATCGACGCCATGCGCCTGGACAAGTGGCTGTGGGCGGCGCGCTTCTACAAGACACGGGCCGTCGCCGTCGACTTCATCGACAAGGGCCGCGTGCAGGTCAACGGCCAGGACGCGAAGCGCTCGCGCCTGCTGCATGTCGGCGACCGCGTGGCGCTGCGCCAGGGCGAGCGCGGCGAGATCGCGCGCGAGCTGCAGGTGCTGGCGCTGAGCGAGGTGCGCGGCCCGGCGCCGGTGGCGCAGCTGCTCTATGCCGAGACGCCGCAGAGCATCGCGGCACGCGAGGCCGCCGCGCGCCAGCGGGCCTTCGGCGTCGAACCGGCGCTGGCGATCCAGCAGGGCCGGCCGACCAAGCGCGACCGGCGCGAACTGGCCGAGTGGCAGCGCTGGAGCGCCTCGGCCGACGAACCCAAGGGCTGAATCCGCCGCAAGGCGGCGAACAAGCCCTCTTGAAGACGCCCGATTCGGTCCCATCTGAGCGCGAGTTGTTGTTGTCCCACCCATGAACCCGAACGACCTTACCCCCCCGAACCCGGCCGCCGAGGCCGACATCGAAACCGCCGCACCGTCGGCCGAGGCAGCGCCGGCCAGCGCCGAACAGCTGCTGGCCGAGCTCGAAGCCAAGCACGCATCGGTCGCCGATGCCTACCTGCGCGCCAAGGCCGAAGCCGAGAACACGCGCCGCCGCGCCGACGAGGAAATGTCCAAGGCGCGCAAGTTCGCGGTCGAGGGCTTTGCCGAAAGCCTGCTGCCGGTGTGCGACAGCATGGAAGCGGCGATCGCCCAGCCCAACGCCACGGCCGAGCAACTGCTCGAAGGCGTGCACGCCACGCTGCGCCAATTGCTGGCGGCGCTGGAGCGCAACAAGGTACTGCCGATCAACCCGCCGGTGGGCACCCGGTTCGACCCGCACCAGCAGCAGGCGATCAGCATGGTGCCGGCCGAACAGGAAGCGAACACCGTGGTCTCGGTGCTGCAGAAGGGCTACCTGATCGCCGACCGCGTGCTGCGCCCGGCCCTGGTCATGGTGGCGGCGCCGAAATGAGCCTGCGGGCTTGAAAGCCCCGAAGTTATCCACAACTCCGAAACATCCAGATTCCATCCTCAGGAGCCAAGAAAATGGGAAAGATCATCGGCATCGACCTCGGCACCACGAACTCGTGCGTGTCGGTCATGGAAGGCAA
>DAORHX010000825.1:0-1568 GCA_035438245.1 Rubrivivax sp. | reverse complement strand
GGTGCCGCCGTCGGGCCAGGTGAAGGTCTCGGCGCCGTTGTCGGTCGAGTACATGGCGATGGTGTTCTCGTCCAGGCCCAGCTCCTTCAGCCTGGCCATCACCTGGCCGACATGGCCGTCGTGCTCGACCATGCCGTCGGCATAGATGCCCAGGCCAGTCTTGCCGTCGGACGCCGCCTTCAGGTGCGTGAAGACGTGCATGCGCGTGGAGGTCCACCACAGGAAGAAGGGCTTGTCGGCCTGCTTCGCACGCGCCATGAAGTCCAGCGCCTTGGCCGTGACCTCGTCGTCGATGGTCTCCATGCGCTTGCGCGTCAGCGGGCCGGTGTCGGTGATGCGGCCGTCGGCGAAGCTGTGGATCACGCCGCGTGGGCCGAACTGCTTCTTGAACTCGGCGCTCTTCGGGTAGTCGGGGTTCTCCGGCTCTTCTTCGGCGTTCAGGTGATAGAGGTTGCCGAAGAACTCGTCGAAGCCGTGGTTGGTCGGCAGCATCTCGTCGCGGTCGCCGAGGTGGTTCTTGCCGAACTGGCCGGTCATGTAGCCCTGCGCGCGCAGCAGCGTGGCGATGGTCGGGTCGTCCTTCCTCATGCCCTCGGGCGCGCCCGGCAGGCCGACCTTGGTCAGCCCGGTGCGCATCGGCGACTGGCCGGTGATGAAGGCGGCGCGCCCGGCGGTGCAGCTTTGCTGGCCGTACCAGTCGGTGAACACCGCGCCCTCGCGGCCGATGCGGTCGATGTTCGGCGTCTTGTAGCCCATCATGCCGAGGTTGTAGGCGCCGACGTTGAACTGGCCGATGTCGTCGCCCCAGATGATCAGGATGTTCGGCTTCTTCGCTGCGCCGGCCTGCCCCTGCGCCCAGCCCGGCAGGGCGGCCAGCACGCCGAGCAGCAGCGTGCCCGCTGCCGCAAGTCTTCGCATCAGTTTCATCTGATCCCCTTTCGCGCCTTTTGTGGGTGGCAAATGCTGCGGCAGGCGCTGCGTCGCGGCATCGGCGGATCGGGCAACCCGGCTTGCACTTTGGTGCAGCTCACGGCCCGCCGCCATCCCTACGCTGGCCCAGCGCGGCGCCGACCGAGCGCACCAGCACGCTGCCGCGAAAAGGCTTGGCCAGGAAGTGTTCGATGCCGCACTGGCGCAAACGCTGGCGCAGCGGCGCCACGTCGTGCGCGGAAATGGCGACCGTGGGTGTGTCCAGGCCGCGCTCGCGCGGCCGCTCGACCAGGTCGAGGCCCGACATCGCCGGCAGGTTCAGGTCGACCACCAGGCAGTCGGCCAGGGCCACGTGGATCCACTGCACCGGTTCCTGGCGGCGTCGGGCCACCGCCTCGCGCATCGCGGTGTCGATGGCGACGAACGCCGGAAGATACGGATCGGTGCCGGTGATCACCAGCACCTGGGCCGTGCCGCCGGCGCCGCCCTGCGTGGCGGCGGCCGCTGCCGGCTGCAGTGCGCAGCACATCGCCAGCCACCCGCCGGCCAGCACGGCAAGGACACGACCGACGGACTTCATCGAGGCCGCAATGTAGGGCAGCGCCGATCGCGCGGCACCGCCGCTCGCTGCTCGCGCC
>DAORHX010000824.1:0-1574 GCA_035438245.1 Rubrivivax sp. | reverse complement strand
CGCGGCTTCGAGATCGCGCAGGGCCGCCTCGGCCCGGGCCGCATCCACCACTGCATGCGCACCATCGGCACCGCCGAGGTGGCGCTGCAGAAGATGGTGCAGCGCCTGCAGTCGCGCGTCGCCTTCGGCAAGCGCGTGTCCGAGCAGTCGCTGTGGGAGGAGCGCATCGCCAACGCGCGCATCGACATCGAGATGACGCGGCTGCTGTGCCTGAAGGCCGCCGACATGATGGACAAGGTGGGCAACAAGGTGGCGCAGCTGGAGATCGCGATGATCAAGGTGCAGGCGCCGAACATGGCGCTGCGCATCATCGACGACGCCATCCAGGCCTGGGGCGGCGCCGGCGTGACCAGCGACCCGGGGCTGGCCAAGGCCTACGCGCACCAGCGCACGCTGCGCCTGGCCGACGGCCCGGACGAGGTGCACCGCCGCGCCATCGCGCGGCTGGAATACGGCCGCTACAAGGCGCGCTGAGTCGCCTTCCGCCGCGTCGCGGGACACGGCATCATTCGGCTGCTGCCGCCGCCCGGCGGCGCGGCTGAAGAGGAAGAAGATGAAGCTGTCCGCATTCCTCGGGCTCGCCGGCGCGCTCGGCGTGCTGTTCGGGCTCGAGTTCCTGCTGATCCCCGAGATGGCGCTGGCGCAGTACGGCGTCCCCACCGCCGCGCCGAACCTGATGCAGGCGCGCTATTTCGGCAGCACGCTGCTGGCCTTCGGGCTGCTGCTGTGGCTGGCGCGCGGCACGCTGGACACCACGGCGCGGCGCGCGCTGCTGGTCGCGTCGCTGGTGGGCAACACGATCGGCCTGGTCTTGAGCCTGCAGGCGCGCTTCGCCGGGCTGCAGGGTGCGCTGGCGTGGTTGTCGGTGGGCCTGTATGGCGCGCTGGCCTTCGGCGCACTGCTCTACCTGCTGCGCCCTGCCCTGCGCGACTGAAATCGCGTCACGGCGCGGCCCGACGCCGCCGCTGCAACGCGGCGACGAACAGCAAGGACAGCACCAGCAGGCCGAAGCCGCCGAGCGCGATGAAGTGGCCGGCGCCGACCGTGCCCAGCGCCAGCCCGCCCAGCCACACGCCCGCCGACTGGCCGAGGAAGAAGCACGCGGCGAAGGCCGACACCGCGGCGCCGCGCCGGTCGGGCGCCATCTGCGTGGCGTTGACCTGCAGCGTGTTGTGCATCATGTAGAAGCCCAGGCCCAGCACCAGACAGCCGGCGACGACCCAGCCCCAGGCCGGCGCATAGGCCACGCCCAGCAGCGACGCGCACATCAGCACGCCGCCGCCGCGCGCCAGGCCCTGCTCGCCCAGGCGCATGACGAGCCGGCCCGAGGCCAGCGCGAACAGCAGCCCGCCGAGCCCGAACAGCATCACCAGCGCACCGGCGTGCGACAGCGACAGCCCGAAGCGCTGGTGCACGTGCGACGCGACGAAGGCAAAGGGGCCGTACAGGCACATGCCCTCGAAGAACACCAGCGCGAGCAGCACGCGCGCGAACGGCCGGCGCAGCACGCCGGCGAATTCCGCCGGCACACGTCGCCACGCCGGCCCTGCGGCGACGCTGGTCGCGCGCGCCGC
>DAORHX010000823.1:0-1577 GCA_035438245.1 Rubrivivax sp. | reverse complement strand
TGATCGACCATCTCGTCCGGCGCAGCGTCTGGATCGTCGGCGGCGACGGCTGGGCCTACGACATCGGCTACGGCGGGCTCGACCACGTGCTGGCGCAGGGGCGCGATGTCAACGTGCTGGTGCTCGACACCGAGGTCTATTCCAACACCGGCGGCCAGTCGTCCAAGGCCACGCCGCTGGGCGCGTCGGCCAAGTTCGCCGCTGCCGGCAAGCGCGTGCCGCGCAAGGACTTCGGCATGCAGGCCATCACCTACGGCAACGTCTACGTGGCGCAGATCGCGATGGGCGCCAACCCCGAGCAGGCACTGATCGCGCTGCGCGAGGCCGAGTCGTATGCGGGCCCGTCGCTGGTGCTGGCCTATTCGCAGTGCATCGCCCACGGCGTCGACCTGCGCGGCGGCATGAAGCAGGCGGCGCGTGCGGTGGCCAGCGGCCACTGGCCGCTGTTCCGCTTCGACCCGCGGCTGCGCAAGTCGGGCCTCAACCCGTTCCGCCTCGATTCGACGCGCCCGCGCATCACGCTCGAGGACTACGCCTACCGCGAGCTGCGCTACAGCAGCCTCAAGCGCAGCAACCCGGAATCGGCGGCCGAGATGCTGGCGCAGGCGCAGGCGTCGATCGACGAGCGCTACCGCATGTACGAGGACTTCGCTGCGCGCGACGGCAGCCGGTTCCTGCCGCACTGGGAGGACGCGACACCATGAGCCACATCGACCTGCGCACCCGCTACCTCGGGCTGGAGCTGCCGCACCCGGTGGTGGCCTCGGCCTCGCCGCTGACGCGCAGCGTCGACGGCATCTGCCGCCTCGCCGACGCCGGCGTGGCGGCGGTGGTCATGGCCTCGATCTACGAAGAGCAGATCGTCGCCGCCGAGCTGGCCGAGCTGGCGCTGCGCGAGGCCGGCCTCGGCGCGCACCCGGAGGCCAGCGGCGGCTTCTTTCCCGAAGCCACCAGCGAGCGCAGCGTGCTCGACCAGCAGCTGCAGACGCTGCGCCGCGCCGCCGAGCGCGCCGGCATCCCGGTCATCGCCAGCCTCAACGGTGTGTCGCGTGCCGGCTGGACCGGCTTTGCCAGCCAGCTCGAGCAGGCTGGCGCGGCGGCGATCGAGCTCAACGTGTTCCGCATCCCGGCCGACCTGGGCGAAGACGGCGCGCAGGTCGACCGCGAATGCGTGGAGGTGCTGCGCGCGGTGAAGGCCAGCGTGCGCATCCCCGTGTCGGTGAAGCTGTCGCCGTTCCACAGCAACACCGGCCACTTCGCGCTGCAGCTGGTGCAAGCGGGGGCCGACGGGCTGGCGCTGTTCAACCGCTTCTACGAGCCCGACATCGACCTGGCCACGCTGCAGCCGCGACCCGACGCCGACCTGAGCACGCCGGCGGACATCCGGCTCGGGCTGACCTGGATGTCGCTGCTGCACGGCCACCTGGGCAGCGCGTCGCTGGCCGCGACCTCGGGCGTGTGGAGCGGCGAGGACGTGGTCAAGTACCTGCTGGCCGGCGCCGACGTGGTGATGAGCACCTCGGCGCTGCTGCGCCACGGGCCGCAGCACATCGGCACATTGGTGCGCGAGCTGGGCG
>DAORHX010000822.1:0-1578 GCA_035438245.1 Rubrivivax sp. | reverse complement strand
CTGGCAGCGTGACGCCGCGCTGTTCGGCGTGGCCTCGTCGGCGCGCGCGCAGCGCGCCGCGCGCGCCTGGGAACGGCTGCGCAGCGGCGCCTGAATCGGCCCAGGCGGCGCTGAGTTGCAGCTGCAGCAGATCCTCTTCAGCCAGGGCTTCGGCACACGCCGCGAATGCGACGCGCTGATCGGGCACGGCCTCGTGCAGGTCGGCGGTCGTGTGCTCGACGACCCGGCGGTCGAGCTCGACACCGACGGCCTGGTCGTCGCGGTGCGCGGCCAAGCGTGGCCCTACCACGCCCGCGCGCTGGTGATGATGAACAAGCCGGCCGGCTATGAATGTTCGCGCAAGCCGCGCCATCACCCGAGCGTGCTGAGCCTGCTGCCCGCGCCGCTGCGCACGCGCGGCGTGCAGCCGATCGGCCGGCTCGACGAGGACACGACCGGGCTGCTGCTGCTCACCGACGATGGCGCGCTGCTGCACCGGCTGACGTCGCCGAAGTGGCACGTGCCCAAGCTCTATGTCGCCGACTGCGCCGACGCCGTCACGCCGGCGCAGCGGCAACGGCTGCTCGACGGCGTGGTGCTGCGCGACGACCCGCAGCCGGCGCGCGCCGCCGCCTGCGAGGCAAGCGGCGACAAGCAGCTGCAGCTGACGCTGACCGAAGGCAAGTACCACCAGGTCAAGCGCATGGTCGCGGCCGCCGGCAACGCGGTGGTCGCGCTGCGGCGCATCGCCTTCGGCCGGCTGGCGCTGCCGGCCGACCTGTCGCCGGGCCAATGGCGCTGGGTCGATGCGGCCGAGCTGTGATGCCGGCAGCACAATCGTCCGCAGGAGGAGCTTCCCGACGCCGCGGCGCAGTCCAGGCTGGCTTGCCTGGCGAAGGCCTCGGCCAGAGGGGCCGGCCGCCGATGCCGCCGGGCACGCGCCGGCTGGCCTGGCCGGCGTCGGGATAATCGGCACATGCAGGTCTTCAGAGGTCTACGCCATCCGGGCATCGCGCCGGCCTGCGCGCTGACCATCGGCAACTTCGACGGCGTGCATCGCGGCCACCAGGCGATGCTGGCGCTGCTGACCAACGAGGCGCGGCATCGCGGCGTGCCGAGCTGCGTGCTCAGTTTCGAGCCGCACCCGCGCGACTGGTTCGCGGCCCTGGCCGACAAGCCGGAGATGGCGCCGCGGCGCGTCGCCACGCTGCGCGACAAGCTGTTCGAACTGGAACGCTGCGGCATCGACCAGGCGGTGATCATGCGCTTCGACGCCGCCTTCGCCGGCCAGTCGCCGCAGGCTTTCATTCACGACGTGCTGGTGCGCGGCCTGCATGCGCGCTACGTGCTGGTCGGCGACGATTTCCGCTTCGGTGCCAGGCGCGCCGGCGACTACACGATGCTCGATGCCGCCGGGGCGAGCTCGGGCTTCGACGTCGCGCGCATGATGAGCTACGAGGTGCACGGACTGCGCGTGTCCAGTTCGGCCGTGCGCGAGGCGCTGGCGGCCGGCGACATGGCGCGCACCGCCGCGCTGCTGGGCCGGCCCTACAGCATCAGCGGCCACGTGCTGCACGGGCGCAAGCTCGGCCGCGAGCT
>DAORHX010000821.1:0-1585 GCA_035438245.1 Rubrivivax sp. | reverse complement strand
CGGGCGTGGCCAGCCCGCGGCGTGCGACGAACTCGCCCACCGGCCACAGTGGCCGGCCGGCCAGGCCGACAGCGCTGCCGTGCTGCGCCGGCAGCGTGTCGCTGGCGGGGGCGGGGGCCAGGCTGGCCTCGATCACGCCGGCAGCGGCGCCGAAGTCCGCGGGCAGGGTCGGTTCCAGGTGCGTGGCGATCTGCATCGCCCGGGCCTTCATCTCCAGCGCGTCCAGACCGGCCAGCGCCTGGCGTTCGAAGCGCCGCGCATCGAAGCCCGGCCAGGCGCGCCGCAGGTGGCGCGACAGCTCGCGCACGCCCTGCGCATTCAGCAGGTTCTTGAAGGGCTCAGCCAAGCCGCACCGGCAGCGACTTGAAGCCGCGGAAGCGGATGCGCGTCTCGCGCTGCGGCGTGCCCGCCAGCTCGAGCCGCGGGCAGCGCTGCAGCAGCCGGCCGAAGGCGATGCGCGCTTCGAGCCGCGCCACGTTCATGCCGGCGCAGGCGTGGTGGCCCTGGCCGAAGGCCAGGTGCGGGTTCGGCTTGCGCGCGACATCCAGCGCGTGCGGCTGCGCGAACACCTCGGGGTCGCGGTTGGCGGCGCCGAGGGCCAGCGTGACGAAGTCGCCGGCCGGCAGTTCGACGTCGCCGACGCGCACGGCGCAGCCGAGCAGCCGGTTGTTCAGCTGCAGCGGGCTTTCGAAGCGCAGCAGCTCCTCGACCGCGGCCGGCAGCAGCGCGGGCTGGTCGAGCAGCCGCTGCCACTGGTCGCGGTGCGTCAGCAGCGCATGCGCGCCGTTGCCGATCAGGTTGGTGGTCGTCTCGTGGCCGGCGTTGAGCAGGAAGATGCAGTTGTGCAGCAGTTCGGTTTCGCTCAGCCTTTCGCCGCCGACCTCGCCTTCGATCAGCCGCGTCAGCACGTCGCTGGACGGGTCGCCGGGATGGCGGCGGCGCTGCGCCACGAGGCCGCGCAGATAGTCCTTGAACGCGGTCACCGCGGCGTGACCGTGCGCCAGCATCGCGGCGTCGGGCGCCGGCTCGAGCGCGCCGAGGATCGCCAGCGACCAGTCGCGCAGCGGCCCGCGCTCGTCGTGCGGCACGCCGAGCAGGTTGCCGATCACCTCGACCGGGATGCAGGCGGCGAAGTCGCTCACCAGGTCCGGCGCCGGCAACGTGTGCAGCCGGTCGATCAGCGTTTCGACCAGGGCTTCAACGCCGGGCTGCATGCGCTGGATCGCACGCTGGTCGAGCGCGCCCATCAGCAGCCGGCGCACCCGCGTGTGCAGCGGCGGGTCGTTGAACACCAGGCTCGTCGTGTGGTGCTCGTGCAGCGGCGTGCCGATGCCGAACTTGGCGCCGAACTCGCGCTGCTTGTCGGAGCTGGCCGCCGGCTCGCGGTACAGCGCCAGCACGTCGGCGTGGCGCGTCAGCAGCCAGCTGCCCTCGGCCAGCCGGTGTACCGGGTCGTGCGTGCGCAGCGCGTCGTAGGTCGGGTACGGGTCGGCGACGAAATCCGCGCCGGCCGCCGCCAGCGTGAAGCGCAGCGCGCCTTCGCGCGCCGCGGCCTCAGTCGCCGAAGCGGCCATGCCTGCCCGCG
>DAORHX010000820.1:0-1588 GCA_035438245.1 Rubrivivax sp. | reverse complement strand
GCAGCAGGCGCCGGCGGCTCGCCTGCAGCAGCGCGGCCCCGCCGAGCAGGCACAGCAGCGTCAGCACGGCCAGCGCCGCCATCCGGTAGCCGTCCCACACCAGCAGCAGCAGCAGCCCGACCAGCAACACCAGCCCCAGGCCGATGAGCATCAGGCCGAGCAGCGCGCGCAGCGCCACGTCGACCAGGCGCAGCTTCTCGAACTCGAGGTCGGCGGCCAGCAGCTCGAGCCGGACCTGGCCGATCTCGAGCGCGGTGCGCAGCAGCTGGCGCAGCGAGTCGAAGAGCCCAGCGCGCGACGCGGGCATGGTGCTGGCAGGGCGGCTAGCGACGGCCGATGAGCAGGCCGATGATCATGCCGACGCCGGCGGCGGCGCCGATCGCCTTCCACGGATGCTCGTGCACGTAGTCATCGGCGGCGTGGCCGGCGGCCTTGGCGCGCGCCACGGCGTTCTCCTGCAGGTCGTGCAGGCGGATGCGTGCCTGGTGAAGACGTTCCTGCATGCGCGCGCGCAGCTCGGCGGCACCGGCGCTGGCCTGGTCGGCGGTGACCTTCAGCACTTCCTCGGCGTCGCCGATGACGGTGCGCAGATCGGTCATCAGCTTCTCGCGATGGGCAGAAGTCAGTTCACTCATGTCGATCCTCCGGTAGTCAGGGCAGGCATGCTAGCAGCGTCGTGGCGCTCAGCCGCGGCCGACGAACGGCATCTTCGTCGCCATCACGTTCATGAACAGCACGTTCGCCGCCAGCGGCAGGTTGGCCATGTGCAGCACCGAGTCGGCGACATGGCGCACGTCCATGCGATCCTCGACCTGGGTGCTGCCGTCGGCCTGCGGCACGCCCTGCGCCATGCGCTGGGTCATGTCGGTGGCGGCATTGCCGATGTCGATCTGCCCGACCGCGATGTCGTACTTGCGCCCGTCCAGCGACGCGGCGCGGGTCAGCCCGCTGACGGCATGCTTGGTGGCGGTGTACGGCGCCGAATTCGGCCGCGGGGCATAGGCCGAGATCGAGCCGTTGTTGATGATGCGCCCGCCCATCGGCGTCTGTGCCTTCATGATGCGGAAGGCCTGCTGGATGCACAGGAACACGCCGGTCAGGTTGGTGTCGACGACGCCGCGCCACTGCTCGAACGTCAGGTCTTCCAGCAGCACCGGCGGCGCGCCGGTGCCGGCGTTGTTGAACAGCAGGTCCAGCCGGCCGAAGCGCGCGCGCACGAAGTCGAACAGGGCCGCCACGGAATCGGGCCGGGTCATGTCGGCCGGCACCGCCAGCGCACGCTTGTCGATGTCGCCGAACGGGTCGCCGGCGTCGGCGATCGCTTCGCGCAGCGCCTCGAGGCGGCGCCCGGCGAAGACCACGCGCCAGCCGTCTTCCAGCAGGCGAATGGCCGAAGCCTTGCCGATGCCGCTACCGGCGCCGGTGACGAGTGCGATGCGGTCGTGCGGAGCGTTCATGGCGGTGGCTGCGAGCTTCGGAGGAACCCGCAGTCTGCCACCAACGCCCCGCGGCGACATCGGAGCGTGGCGGCTCACGGCGCATAGCCGAACTTCACGGTCCGCTGTAGGAGCGGCCTGTGCGGGGCGAA
>DAORHX010000819.1:0-1600 GCA_035438245.1 Rubrivivax sp. | reverse complement strand
AAGGTGTTCGACAAGCGCGGGCTGGATGCCGCCGGCTGGTTGCTGGCCGCGCCGGGCACGCCGCTGGGCAGCGCCGCGCCGGGCGCGCCGGACTCGTTGCGCTGCAGCAGCTTGACCGCGGCCGGCGCGTCGCCCTGGTTCGGCTTGAATTCCTCGCTGGTCGACTCGGTCTGCGTGAAGTCGATGTCGGCGGTGACGTTGGCGCGCAGGTTGTCGCGCCCGACCACCGGCTCGAGGATGTCGATCACGCGCTTCAGGTAGCCGGCCTCGACCTGCTGCACGTACTGCAGCTGCTGCGCATCCAGGCCCTTGCCGCCGTCGTCCGCGCCGGACAGCAGCGCGCCGCTGCCGTCGAGCACGCTGACCGCCTTCGGGTTCAGCTCGGGCACGCTGCTCGACACCAGGTGCACGATGCCGGCGATCTGCGCGCGCTCCAGCGTGCGCCCCGGGTGCAGCGTCAGCAGCACCGACGCCGACGGCCTCTGCTGCTCGCGAAAGAAGCCGTTCTGGTTCGGCAGCGCCAGGTGCACGCGCGCGGCCTGCACCGCAGCCAGCGAGCCGATCGAGCGCTCGAGCTCACCCTGCAGCCCGCGCTGGAAGTTCAACCGTTCCTGGAACTGCGTCTGGCCGAACGGCGACTTGTCCATCAGCTCGAAGCCGCCGACCGCGCCCTTCGGCAGGCCGGCCGAGGCCAGCCGCAGCCGCACGTCGTGCACCTTGTCGGCCGGCACGAGGATCGCGTTGCCGCCGTCGGCATGGCGGTAGGGCACGTTCATCTGCGACAACTGCGCGAGCACCGCGCCGCCGTCCTTGTCGGACAGGCCGGCGAACAGCACGCGGTACTCGCCCTCGGCCTGGCGCAGCGTCAGGGCCACGGCGATTGCCAGCAGCAGCGCGACGCCGACACTCAGCGCCAGCAGTGACTTCGCCGGCAGCGCCGTCAGTCGCGCGACCAGGCCGGGGGCTGCGGCATGCAGCGGCACCAGGGTCTGCGGGGCGGGCTGCACGACGGCGTTGTCCATGAAAGCAAGGGTCCGGGTGAGGCTGGCCAGCGCCGCTGACGCGCTGCGGCCTGGGGGGTTGGCGGCGATTGTTCGGCAGCGCCGGCGCGCGCTATAGCGCAAGAAGCCGAGTAAAGCGCCGGCAGTTACACGCGCTGACGCCGGTTGCCCGTGCCTAGACTCGCGTCACGACGAGGACCGCCGATGGACCTGAAACTCAAGCCCTTCGACTTCGCGCAAGCGGCGGCGCGCGCCGGGCTGCGCCCCGACGGCCTGCCGCTGACGCGCGCGGCCGACGCGGCCGCCGGCGCCAGCTTCCAGTCGGCGATGGCCGATGCACTGAAGTCGGTCAGCCGCACGCAGGCCGAAGCGCAGACGCTGCAGCGCGAGCTGCAGCTCGACAACCCGAGCGTCAGCCTCGAGCAGACGATGGTGGCGATGCAGAAGGCGCAGCTCGGCTTCACCGCCACGCTGCAGGTGCGCAACCGGCTCGTCGCCGCCTACAGCGAGATCATGAACATGCAGGTGTAGCGGCGGGCCGCGGCGCGGTGGCGGCGCTCAGCAGGCCGCATAGCCCGGCACCGCTGCCCCGGGCGCGC
>DAORHX010000818.1:0-1601 GCA_035438245.1 Rubrivivax sp. | reverse complement strand
GCCCTCGTCGGCCGCCGGCGCGGCAGCCGGCGGGCGCAGCAGGTTCTCGATGTGGTGCAGCGAGTATTCGTCCTTGCCCACGGCCTCGAACAAGGCATCGGCCTGGCGGAAGCCGAGTCGCTCGGCCAGGTGCTCGAGCTTCAGCGCGGTGCGCCCCTCACGCTGCAGCAGGCGTTCGACCAGTTCGCGTCCGTGCGCGATGGTCGCGGCCTGCTGTTGCGCGTTGAACCAGGCACGCACCTTGGCCCGTGCACGCGGGCTCTTCAGGTACGCCGGCTCCGCGCCGAGCCAGTCGCGCGAGGGGCCGCCCTCCTTGGCGGTGACGATCTGCACGGTCTGGCCGTTGCGCAGCGGCGTATGCAGTGGCACCAGCGCGCCATCGACGTGCGCGCCGCGGCAGCGGTGGCCCACGCTGGTGTGCAGGCTGTAGGCGAAGTCCACCGGCGTGGCGCCGGCCGGCAGCTCGATCACTGCCGCCTGCGGCGTGAACACGTAGATGCGGTCGTCGAACATGCCGCCGTCGGCCTGCGTGGCGTCGGGCTCCGCGACCTCCTGCCGCCAGGCCAGCAGCTGGCGCAGCACCGCGCGCCGCGCCTCGGCCACACGCTCCTCGAAGCTGCCGGCGGCGCTGACGCCCGCATAGCCGCGTGCGCCCGCCTCCTTGTAGGCCCAGTGCGCGGCAACGCCGTGCTCGGCATGCTCGTGCATCGCGCGCGTGCGGATCTGCACTTCCAGCGCCGCGCCGTCGCGCCCGTGCACCACCGTGTGCAGCGATTGGTAGCCGTTGGCCTTGGGCTTGGCGATGTAGTCGTCGAATTCCCCGGGCAACGGCGTGTACAGGTCATGCACGCGCGCCAGCACCGAGTAGCACGCGCCGACGTCGTCGACGATGACGCGCAGCGCGCGCAGGTCGAACACGCGATCGACGTCGATGCCCTTGCCCTGCATCTTCTTCCACACGCTGTACAGGTGCTTGGGCCGGCCCTGCACCTCGCACGGCAGCCCCGCTGCG
Source organism: Rubrivivax sp. (assembly GCA_035438245.1). Classification (GTDB taxonomy): domain Bacteria; phylum Pseudomonadota; class Gammaproteobacteria; order Burkholderiales; family Burkholderiaceae_C; genus Rubrivivax. Next base: position 589 of record DAORHX010000818.1, on the reverse strand, counting down.
GCCAGCTCGTCGGCCAGCCGCCGCCGCGCCTGCTCGACCGCGGCCTCGCGCTGCAGCCGCTTGCCGTCCATCAGCGCCGCCACGCGGTGGTACTCGTCGGGCCGCAGGAAGCGGAAGGCCAGGTCCTCGAGCTCCCACTTGATCTGCCAGATGCCGAGCCGGTTGGCCAGCGGTGCGAACACGTCCAGCGATTCGCGCGCCAGCGGCTGCGGGCATTCGCGCCGGCTGGCCGCGTACCAGCGCAGCGTCTGCAGCCGCGAGGCCAGCCGCATCAGCACGACACGCAGGTCGCTGGCGAAGGCGAGCAGCATCTTGCGCACGCGCTCGGTCTGCAGCGCACGCTGCGCCGTGCCGACCTGCGCGTCGCGCGCCGAGCGCTGGATCTGCACCAGCCTGCGCGTGTGCTCGACCAGTCCGGCGTACGACTCGCCGAAGGCCTTGCGCACCACCTCCTCGGGGCGCTGCAGGTAGTCGCCGGCATACACCAGAAAGGCGGCCGCCCGCATCGACGGCGCCGCGCCGATGCCCTGCAGCACGGTGGCCACGCCGTCGGCGTGCGCCAGCGCGTCCTCGCCGGTGTCCAGGCGCT
>DAORHX010000817.1:0-1602 GCA_035438245.1 Rubrivivax sp. | reverse complement strand
GTCGCCGCAGATCAAGGAACTGAACCTGTTCTCGCTGCCCTTCCTGATGCCCGACTACGCCGCCATCGACGCGCTGACGCGGGGCGAGGTCGGCAAGGACATCTTCGCGCGGCTGGACAAGGCCGGCGTGGTACCGCTGGCCTGGGGAGAGAACGGCTACCGCGAGCTGACCAACTCCAAGCACCCGGTGCGCACGCCGGCCGACCTCAAGGGCCTGAAGATCCGCGTCGTCGGCTCGCCGCTGTTCGTCGACACCTTCACCACGCTGGGCGCCAACCCGACGCAGATGAGCTGGGCCGACGCGCAGCCGGCCTTGGCCAGCGGCGCGGTCGACGGGCAGGAGAACCCGATGTCGATCTTCACCGCCGCCAAGCTGCAGAACGTGGGCCAGAAGAACCTGACGATGTGGGGCTACGTGGCCGACCCGCTGGTCTTCGTCGTCAACAAGGAGGTGTGGGGCTCGTGGACCAAGGCCGACCAGGACATCGTGCGCCAGGCGGCCATCGACGCGGGCAAGCAGCAGCTCGACATCGCGCGCAAGGGCATGATCGAGCCGGGCCAGCCGCTGCTCAACGAAATTGCGGCGCTGGGCGTCAACATCGTGCGGCTCTCGCCGGCCGAACGCGAGGCCTTCGTCACCGCCACGCGCCCGGTCTACGCCAAGTGGAAGCCGCAGATCGGCAACGCGCTGGTGGACAAGGCCGAGAAGGCGGTGGCCGCCAGCCGCAAGTAGGCCGCAGGAGCACACGCCGATGAATGCGCAGCCGATGCCCGCGCAGCCCGACGCACCGCGCCTGCTGGCGCTGCTGCGCACGATGCTGCGCATCCGCGCCTTCGAGAACGCGGCCGAGGCCGCCAGCCAGGGCGGCGTCAGCGCCTACGGCAAGGCGGCCGACGGCAGCGCCAAGGTGCGCGGGCCGCTGCACCTGTCCACCGGGCAGGAGGCGGTGCCGGCGGGCGTCTGCGCGCACCTGAAGCGCGACGACTACCTGACCTCCACCCACCGCGGCCACGGCCACACGCTGGCCAAGGGCGCCGACCTGGGCGCGATGATGGCCGAGCTGTTCGGCAAGGCCAGCGGCTGCAACGGCGGCAAGGGCGGCTCGATGCACATCGCCGACTTCTCGGTCGGCATGCTCGGCGCCAACGGCGTGGTCGCGGCCGGGCTGCCGATCGCGGTGGGCGCCGCGCATGCCCAGAAGCTGCAGCGGCGCGACGCCATCACCGCCTGCTTCTTCGGCGACGGCGCGATCAACCGCGGCCCCTTCCTCGAGGCGTTGAACTGGGCGCAGGTCTATGCGCTGCCGGTGCTCTTCGTCTGCGAGGACAACCGCTGGAGCGCCACCACCGCCAGCGGCCCGATGATCGCCGGCGACGGCGCGGCGGCGCGTGCCGCCAGCCTGGGGCTGCCCGCGCTGCAGGTCGACGGCAACGACGTGATCGCGGTGCACGAGGCCGCCGCCCGGCTGGTGGCCGAAGTGCGCGCCGGCGCCGGCCCGCGGCTGCTGCATGCGATCACCTACCGCGTCAAGGGCCACGTGTCGGTGGACGCCGCCGCCTACCGCGACGCCGGCGAGCTGGCCGCTGCGCTGGAGACCGACC
>DAORHX010000816.1:0-1615 GCA_035438245.1 Rubrivivax sp. | reverse complement strand
AGGTGGCCGCGCTGCCCGGCATGGCCGGCGTTGCCGTGGAAGACGATGGCGGTGGCGCGCGCCGCGCCCGCGGGCTGCGCCAGCAGCCCGCGCAGGTCCTGCGCCGACGGCCAGGCCTCGAGCCCGCCTTGCGTCATCTCGGCCAGCGTGGCGCGCTGCGGGTAGTACAGCAAGCGGTCCTGAAGCAACGCAGGTGCTCCGAATGCCACGGCGGCGGCGACGACCAGCCATAGCGCGACGACCCGCGCCTTCATGGCTACACCGAGCGCGTCAGCCCGCCGTCGATGCGGATGTTCTGCCCGGTGACGTAGGACGCGCGCGGCGACGCCAGGAACGCGATCAGCTCCGCCACCTCGTCGGCCCGGCCGTAGCGGCCCATCGGGATGCGCTCGCGGCGCTCGGCCTTCTCCGGCAGGCTGTCGATGAAACCGGGCAGCACGTTGTTCATGCGCAGGCCGTCGGCGGCGTAGCGGTCGGCATACAGCTTGGTGAACGCCGCCAGCCCCGAGCGGAACACGCCCGAGGTCGGGAACGCGGCCTCGGGCTCGAAGGCGGCATAGGTGGAGACGTTGACGATCGCCCCGCTCTTGCGCTGCTGCATCGCCGGCGTCACCAGCCGCGCCAGGCGAACGACATTCAGCAGGTAGTACTCCATGCCGAGTTGCCAGTCGGCATCGCTGATCTCGAGCAGCTCGCCCTTCGGCCCGTGGCCGGCGCTGTTGACCACCGCATCGATGCGGCCCCAGCGTTGCATCGCGCCGTCGACCAGCACCTGCAGGTCCTCGGGCACGAGGTTCGATCCGCCCAGGCCCCAGCCGCCAAGCTCGGCGGCGAGCGTGGCGCCGCGCCCGGACGGCGACAGGATCGCCACGCGCCAGCCTTCGCCCGCCAGCTTGCGCGCCGCGGCGGCGCCGATGCCACTGCCGGCGGCGGTGAACAGGGCGACGGGTGAAGCATCCATGCGGCGGATTATGGCGACGTGCGTTGTCGGCGCGCTCAGCGCGGCGCCGGCGTCAATGCCTCGGGCACGCTGCGCAGGATGCCGGCCGCACCGCGCACCACGCCGGCAGCGCCGCGCGCCACGCCGGTGACCGTGCCGGCCGCCGCGTTCGGCACCGACAGCGCAGCCACCGCCGCCGTGACCGAGGCCCAGTTGACCTGCCATTCGATGTTGCCGAAGGGCCCGTTCAGCTGCACCGGCACGGTCACGTTGTTCAGGAACACCATCTCCGGCCCGGCGCGGCCGCTGACGGTGTTGACGACGCGCGTGCGCAGTCGGTAGTCGAGGCGGCCCTGGGCCAGGTCGATCGTGCCTTCGCCGCCGACACGCAGGAACTCGCTGCGCCCGTCGAGGTCGTCGTTGTGGGCGACGCCGTTGCGGATGGCGAAGCTGCCGTCGAGCTGGCTGAATTCGGTCTGCCGCGTCCGGGCACCGCCAGAAGACCGGCCGGCTTGTCGACGACCAGCAGGGCCTCGTCGCGGTAGAGCGCCGGCGGTGCGGGCCCCACCAACGCGTCGTCGGCTGGCGTCCCCTCCCGGGTTCGGGTCAGAGACCGAGCCAGGTGCCGATGGCGAGCATCGCCACCAAGCCGTGGGGCATCCAGGTCGCCGGCAG
>DAORHX010000815.1:0-1617 GCA_035438245.1 Rubrivivax sp. | reverse complement strand
GCTGCTGCGCACGCGCTGCACCAGGCCCTTGGCCACCAGCCGGTCGACCAGCCGCGTCATCGCGCCGGCGTCGATGCCGATGGCCTGCGCCAGCTCGCGCGCGCCCAGCGGGCCGTGCAGGCCGATGTGCCACAGCGGCACCCACTGCGCCGCCGTCAGGCCGAGCGTGGCCATGCGCTGGTCGATGCGCCGGCGCATCGACTGCGCCAGCTGGTGCAGCAGGTAGCCGACGCTGTCGCCCGGCACATAGCGGCGCGCCGCGTAGAAGCGCGGCGTGCGCCGCGGTCGGGCCAGGGTGGGCATGCGCTGATTATCGGTTGCCCAGGCAACCTTTGTCGCGGCAAGGGCCCGTGTTTCAGCGCTTGCGGCCGTCCCGGCGCCAGAAGCCGAACTCGTCGGCGTGGCATTCGATGTCGAGTTCGGCGACGCGCGCCAGCAGCCGCTGCTGCGCGTCGGCGATGGCCTGGTTGTAGAGGCTGGGGCCGATCTCGGCGACGAAGAAGTTCAGCAGCGCCGCGGCCTGGATGTTGCCGATCGGCTCGTCGGCGTTCTCCTCGAACCAGCGCTCGATCGAGGCGACGGCCTGCGCACGTGCATCCTTGGGCAGTTCGATGTTCATCGGCTTGCGGGATCGCCCAACGCGTTGCCGCCTCTCAGGCGCCGGCCTTCGGGTACAGCACCATCTGCGTGCAGCGGAACAGCGCCAGCGTGCGCGCGCTCTGCACGTGCGTCACCACCGCGTCCCAGACCTGCGTGGTGCGCCCCAGGTGCGCGGGTGTGGCGACCACCGCCACCGTGCCGTCGAGCGTGGTGCCCAGGTGGTTGGATTTCAGCTCGACGGTGGTGAAGCCATTGGCGCCGTCGGGCAGGTTCATCACGCAGCCGTAGCCGCACAGCGTGTCGGCCAGCGTCACCAGGCTGCCGGCATGCAGGTAGCCGTTGGGCGCCAGCAGATGGTGCTGCACCGGCAGCTCGGCCTGCATGCGCTGGGGGGTGGCCAGCGTGACGACGATGCCCAGGTGGCCCGGCAGCTTGCCCACACCGCGCTGGTTGAACTGCTCGACGGTGATCGCACCCATCTATCGCTCCTTTCGTGCCGTGACCTCGATCTCGATGCGCATGCGCGCATCAGCCAGGCCGGCGCTGATCATCGTCGCCGCCGGCCGCACGTCGCCGAACCAGCGGCGCAGCACCGGCCAGATGGCCTCGAATTCGGCGGGCACCGGCACGATGTAGCGCACGCGCACGACGTCGGCGATCGACGCACCGGCCTGGCGCAACGCCGCGTCGATATTGCTCAAGGCCTGTTCGGCCTGCTCGACGATGCCGTCGGCGATGCTCATCGTCGCGTAGTCGAAGCCGGTGGTGCCGGAGACGAACACCCAGTCGCCGTCGACCACGGCGCGCGAATAGCCGATCTGGGCTTCGAAGGTGGAACCGGAGCTGATCAACTGACGTGTCATGGCAAGCGTGGCAAAGGGTCGGCAAGGCGCGCGATCAGCAGCGGCGCCGGGGGTGGCGGCGCATCGCCGATGCGGATGCATTGTTGCAGCCGCGCCAGCGCCGCGGCGGCCGCAGCCTCGTCGGCGGCATGCACGCGCGCCAGCGGCTCGCCGC
>DAORHX010000814.1:0-1620 GCA_035438245.1 Rubrivivax sp. | reverse complement strand
TGCCGAACATCACGCCGATCTTCATGCGGATCTGGTTGATGAAGATGACCATGGTGTTGGTCTTGTTGATGGTGGCGGTGAGCTTGCGCAGCGCCTGGCTCATCAGCCGCGCCTGCAGCCCCGGCAGGCTGTCGCCCATCTCGCCTTCGAGTTCGGCCTTGGGCGTGAGCGCGGCCACCGAGTCGACGACGATCAGGTCGACCGAGCCCGAGCGCACCAGCGCGTCGACGATCTCCAGCGCCTGCTCGCCGGTGTCGGGCTGGGAGATCAGCAGCTCCTGCAGGTTGACGCCCAGCTTTTGCGCGTACTGCGTGTCCAGCGCGTGTTCGGCGTCGATGAAGGCGCACACGCCGGCGAGCTTCTGCATCTCGGCGATGACCTGCAGCGTCAGCGTGGTCTTGCCCGACGATTCCGGGCCGTAGATCTCGACCACGCGGCCGCGCGGCAGGCCGCCCACGCCCAGCGCGATGTCCAGCCCCAGCGAGCCGGTGGACACGACCTGGATGTCATGCGCGACCTCGCCGTCGCCCAGGCGCATGATCGAGCCCTTGCCGAACTGCTTTTCGATCTGTGCCAGCGCGGCTTGCAGCGCCTTGGCCTTTTCGGTATTGAGTGCCTTCACCGGTGCGTCCATCTCGCGTTCTCCTTCGATGCGGCGGCATTATGGACACAGGCTGGATGTTTGTACAGTGATACTTCGAGTTTCCGGCCGCGACGTTCCAGAGGCTGAACGCCACCGCTCCTAGAATGGCCCGGGCCCCCGACAAGGAGACAGGCATGCGCATTCTGGTTGCCGAAGACGATCAGGTCCTGGCCGATGGCCTGCTGCGCTCGCTGCGTGCCGCCGGCTATGCCACCGACCAGGTGGGCACCGGCTCCGAGGCCGATGCCGCGCTGGCCGACCACGAGTTCGACTGCGTCATCCTCGACCTGGGGCTGCCGAAGATGCACGGGCTGGACGTGCTGCGCCGGCTGCGCGCGCGCGGCTCGTCGGTGCCGGTGCTGATCCTCACCGCCGCCGACAGCGTCGAACAGCGCGTCAAGGGGCTGGACCTCGGTGCCGACGACTACATGGCCAAGCCGTTCTCGCTGCAGGAGCTGGAGGCGCGCGTGCGCGCGCTGACGCGGCGCGGGCTGGGCAGCGCCGCGACGATCATCAAGCATGGCCCGCTGAGCTTCGACGCCACCGGCCGCGTCGCCTACATCAACGACCACATGATCGAGCTGTCGGCGCGCGAGCTGTCGCTGCTGGAGGTGCTGCTGCAGCGCGCCGGCCGGCTGGTCAGCAAGGACCAGCTGGTCGAGCGGCTGTGCGAATGGGGTGAAGAGGTCAGCAACAACGCGATCGAGGTCTACATCCACCGGCTGCGCAAGAAGATCGAGCAGGGGCCGATCCGCATCGCCACCGTGCGCGGCCTCGGCTATTGCCTGGAAAAGATCGGCGCTTGAGCGCGGGCTCGATCGAGCCGGCCGCGCCGGCCGAGCGCAGGGCACCCGCCGAAGCGGCGCGCGACGGCGCCGAGGCGCCACCGAACGAGCCGCGCTCGCTGTTCGGCGAGATCCTCGACTGGATGCTCGCGCCGCTGCTGCTGCTGTGGCCGATGAGCATCTTCCTGACCT
>DAORHX010000813.1:0-1621 GCA_035438245.1 Rubrivivax sp. | reverse complement strand
CAGGCGCTGAAAGCCCGGCTCGACGCCGCCGGCATCGGCCTGCGCACCGCCCCCGACCTGCTCGACACGATCTGGCCCGACCGCCCCGCCCTGCCCGCGCAACCGGTCTACGCGCACCGCGCGCCGCACGCGCCGCGGCCGCGCGCCGCCAAGCTGGCGTTGCTGCGCGAAGCGATGGCGCGTCAGGGCGCGACGCACCACTTCGTCTGCACCGTCGACGACATCGCGTGGATCACCAACCTGCGCGGCAGCGACGTCGAATACAACCCGGTGTTCCTGGCGCACCTGCTGCTCGATGCCGGCGGCGGGCGGCTGTTCGTCGGCGAGGCGAAGATCGATGCGGCGCTGCGTGACGAGCTGGCGGCCGACGGCATCGTGCTCGCGCCGTACGCGAAGGCCGGCGCGGCGCTGGCGGCACTGAAGCCCGGCGATGTGCTGCTGGTCGACCCGAAGCGCGTCACGCTGGGCTTTCGCGAGCAGGTGGGCAGCGGCTGTCGCGTCATCGAGGCGATCAACCCGAGCACGCTGGCCAAGAGCCGCAAGACCGAGGCCGAGGCCGCGTTCATCCGCGCGGCGATGGTCGAGGACGGCGCCGCGATGTGCGAGTTCTATGCCGGCTTCGAGGCCGCGTTGGCGCGCGGCGAGCAGCTGACCGAACTGGCGATCGACGAGCGCCTCACCGCCGCGCGGGCGCGCCGCAGCGGCTTCGTCGGCCTGAGCTTTTCCACCATCGCCGCCTGGCAGGCCAACGGCGCGATGCCGCACTACCGCGCCACGCCCGAGTCGCACGCGGTGCTCGCAGGCGACGGGCTGCTGCTGATCGACTCGGGCGCGCAGTACCTGGGCGGCACCACCGACATCACGCGCGTCTGGCCGATCGGCAACGTCACCGCGGCGATGAAGCGCGACTACACGCTGGTGCTCAAGGGCACGATGGCCCTGAGCCGCACGCGCTTTCCACGCGGCACGCCGGGCCCGATGCTCGACGCCATCGCGCGCGCGCCGCTGTGGGCCGAAGGGCTGGACTTCGGCCACGGCACCGGCCACGGCGTCGGCTACTTCCTCAACGTGCACGAAGGGCCGCAGAGCATCAGCCGCACCGTGCCCGACGCGCACATGGCGATGGAGCCGGGCATGGTCACCTCGATCGAACCCGGCGTGTACCGCCCTGGCCAATGGGGCGTGCGCATCGAGAACCTGGTGCTCAACGTGCCGGCCACCACGCCCGAGGGCCACACCTTCGCCGAGATGCTCGAGTTCGAGACGCTGACGCTGTGCCCGATCGACACCCGCTGCATCGAGCGCAGCCTGCTGCGCGCCGACGAGATCGACTGGCTGAACGCCTATCACGCCACCGTGCTCGAGCGCCTGGCACCCAGGGTCGGCGGCGACGCGCTGGCCTGGCTGCAGCAGCGCTGCCGCCCGATCTGAACACGCGCGCGATGCACGCGCTCGGCATCGACCTGGGCGGCACGAAGATCGAGGCGCTGCTGCTGTCCGCGCAGGGCGAAACGCTCTGGCGCCGGCGCATGGCCACGCCGGCGGACGACTACCACGCCACGCTGCAGGCAATCGCCGCGCTGGTGGACGAGGCGCGCGTGGCCGGCGGCGGGGACTGCAG
>DAORHX010000812.1:0-1621 GCA_035438245.1 Rubrivivax sp. | reverse complement strand
CACGCGGTCGGTGCGCCAGTCCTTGGTCAGCTCGATGGCCGAGCGCACCAGATGCCCCTGGTGCTTCTCCAGCTTGGCCTCGAAGCGCTCGAACAGCGTGAAGGCATCGGCGGTGGCGCCGGCAAAGCCGGCCAGCACCTGGTCGCGGTAGAGCTTGCGCACCTTGCGCGCGCTGGACTTGACGACGGTGTTGCCCAGCGTCACCTGGCCGTCGCCGCCGAGGGCGACGCTGCGGCCACGGCGCACGCTGACGATGGTGGTGCCGTGGAACACGGCGGATTCGGCTGCGGTCATGGCAATGAGCTTGGGGCGCTTCGGCGATGCACAAGCCCGATTGTCGCCGCGCCTCGGGGGCTCGCCGGCGTGCGGTCAGACCTTGCGCACCTGCACCTTGGCGTGCTCGTTGATGCCCATCGCGCCGAAGAACAGTGCCACCAGGCGGTGCGCATCGACGAACTGCACGACGCGGCTCTCGCTGCGCTTGACCAGCACCCAGTTCAGCAGGTCGCCCGCGGCGATGAAGTCGACGCGGATCAGCTTGGCGCAGCAGACATTGACCACCGCCGCCTGGCCGAGCTGCGCGTTCAGGCGGTCCAGCGTGGGGCCGGCATCGCCGACCAGCTGGCCCGACAGCTCGATGTTGGCCACCTGCGTGCCGCCGTTGGCATCCTCGATCAGCCCCGACTCCATGAAGCCGGTGGACACCTGGCTGACCATCGACAGCGGCGGCGTGTGCGTGTGCATGCCGGAGCCGCTGACGCGCACATTGCAGCGCGTGCGCTCCCACGACGGCGGCGACACCTCGTAGGTCACGCAGTAGTCGATCGCCGCTTCGTCGAACTGATCGGCGCGGTTGGCCAGCTTCAACGCGTCCAGGCGCGCTTGCCAGAACGCCGGGTCGGCGTCGCGCACGCCGGTCGGCGCGGCCTCCTGCAGCGTCGTGAACAGCATCTCGCCGCCGATCCAGCGCATCTCCAGCTGCTGCTTGCTCCAATGGCGGAACAGCGACGACAGCTGTGTCGCCGCCTCGGCATCGATGCGGCGCAGCGCCGACCAGTCGAAGACCCACGGCAGCGGCATCTGCAGCGTCTGCGAACGCAGCTGTGCCACCGCGTCGATGTCCAGCAGCTCGGGGCAGATCCAGCCGACATCGCTGCTCGCCGCGGCCTGCCCGCTCGGCTGCGCCTGGCCGGCGTCGGCGACGGCATCGGACACCAGCTTCGGCAATGAAAACCACTGCGGCGCCGACCAGCCGAACTGGTGCGCGTAGTCCCCGGCCAGCGCCTCGAAGCGTGGCTGCTGGCCGATGGCGCGGTACAGGTCGAACAGGACCAGCCAGGTTTCGGCATGCTGCGCGCGCGCACCGCCCGGGCCGGTCAGCTGCGACAGCGACTGCTCGCACTGGGCGAAGTCGGCGTTGGCGAAGGCGATCACTGCCTCGTCGAGGTCCGGGTCGTGCACCACCTCGCTGACCTCGACGCCGAAGCGGTGTTCGAATTCGCCGGTGTCGCCGGTGGCCGCCAGCGACAGCGGCGCCAGCGGCGGCAGCCCGGGGGCGTTGAACACCGGCGCCGGCGCCGGCGCCGCCGAGATGTCCAGGTCGGGCAGCGGCGGCAGCGCC
>DAORHX010000811.1:0-1625 GCA_035438245.1 Rubrivivax sp. | reverse complement strand
CCGGCTCTTCACACGGACAGCGGACTTCTGAAATTCCGCTTTGCGCCGCGAACGGGCATCCGGTCCTTCGCGATCGAATGCCGGTGGGGTCAGTCGCCGCTGATCCTGCGCTCCTTGATGATCGCGCCGAAGCGCCGAGAATCCTCGGCCGCTTTGGCGGCGAACTGCGCCGGGCTCATCGGCGCTGGCACGCCACCGAGCGCCTGGATGCGCTCCTGCAGCGCCGGCGTGGCCAGGATGCGGTTGATCTCGCTGTTCAGCCGCGCGACCACCGCCTCGGGCGTGCCGGCCGGTGCGTAGAAGCCGAAGATCGTGTCGGCGTCGAAGCCCACGAGCCCCAGTTCGTCGAGCGTCGGCACATCGGGGAACAGCGGCGACCGCTGCGGGCTGCCGACCGCCAGCATGCGCAGCTTGCCCGACTTGACGTGCGGTATGGCGATGCCGGGGTCGAACAGGAAGTCGATCTGGCCGCCGAGCAGGTCGGTCAGCGCCGGCGCGGCGCCGCGATAGGGCACGTGCACGGCGAACGTGCCGCTGCGGGCCTTCATCATCTCGGTCGCCAGGTGCGGCGAGCTGCCGTTGCCGGGCGAGCCGAAACTGCGTTGGCCCGGGTTGGCCTTCAAATCGGCGATAAAGGCACGGAAGTCCCTGGCCGGGTTCTCGGTGCGCACCACCAGGAACACCAGCACGCGCGCCGCTGCGGCCACCGGCATCAGGTCCTTGGCCGGATCGAAGGACATCTTCGCGTAGATGTGCGGGTTGACCGAAACCATGCCGCCGCTGCTCATCAGCAGCGTGTAGCCGTCGGGCGGCGACTTGGCGACCGCGTCGCCGCCGACGTTGCCGCCGGAGCCTGCACGGTTCTCGACCACCACCGGCTGGCCGAGCGCCGTCTGCAGCCCGGGCTGGATCGCGCGCGCGATCTGGTCGGCGGCGCCGCCCGGCGGGAAGTTGACGACCACCTTCAACGGCTTGCTCGGCCAGGCCTGGGCGTGGGCGGCGCTCGCCCCGAGAGCGCAGGCCAGGACGAGGGCGGTCAATCGGATGAGCTTGCGCATGCGGTGCCTCCTTCAGGCGATCAGGATGTCGAGCAGCAGCGTGCCCTCGGCCCGCAAGGCGGCGGGCAGGGCGCTGTGCAGCTCTGCGGCCGTGCGGATGCGCTGCGCCGGCACGCCGTGGCCAGCGGCCAGCGCGACGAAGTCGAGCCCCGGCAGGTCGCTGCCGGCGGGCTTGGCGCCGGCGGCGAAGCCGAAGCGCGGCGCAAAGTCCTGCAGCGCGGCATAGCGCCCGTTGTTCAGGATGATGAAGGTGACCGGCAGCTTCGCTTGCGCCGCGTTCCACAGCGCCTGGATCGTGTACATCGCCGAGCCGTCGCCGATCAGCGCGATGACACGCGCGTCGGGCCGCGCCAACGCGACGCCGACCGCGGCGGCCATGCCGAAGCCGAGGCCGCCGCTGTCCATCTCGTAGAAGGTCGCGGGCCGCAGGATCGGCAGCCGTTCGTGCATCACCGGCCGCGCGCTGGGCGCTTCCTCGACGACGATGCTGTCGGCGCCGCGCACGTCGGCCAGCGTCTGCAGCACATAGGCTGCCGACAGGCGTGCACCGGCGGCCGGCGGCGCGAC
>DAORHX010000810.1:0-1634 GCA_035438245.1 Rubrivivax sp. | reverse complement strand
TTGTCACGCGCCTTCTGCGTATTTTCCTCGACGCGCGGGAAGCCCGCCGGTGACGTTGAACAGCTCGTTGGTGTTGTCCCAGGTGATCAGCGAGCCGGTGATCTCGTCGGCCACCGCGCCGGCGCGCAGCCGGCGCACTGCCGCGTTGCCGACGAAGCGCAGCGTGTCGGTCTTCGCGTCGAACTCGATGCGCTCGGCCGCGCCCTCGACGGTCTCGTCGACGCCATCGCGCTTCTGGCGGAAGCTGGCCGGCCGCTCGGCGCTGCCGATGGCCTTGGCTTCGCGGTAGCCGTCGGGCCGCTCGCGCAACTCGACGCGGTCGGCGCGCAGCAACATCGTGCCCTGGGCGATGACGACGTTGCCGTTGAAGATGACCACCTGGCGTTGCAGGTCGACGCTGCCCGGCTGGTCGGCCTCGATGGTCATCGGCTTGCTGCGGTCGGCCCGTTCCGCCCAGGCGGGCGCCGCGGTCAGCAGCGCCGCAAGGGCTGCCCAGCGCAGAAAATCAAGAGGGGATCGGGGAAGGGGCACGGTCTGCGGCACGAAACTTGCAGACCATTCTAGCCACAAGCGGGGCCTGCCCGGCCCGCCGTGCAGGCAATAGTAGACGAAGCCGGGCGGGTGATCAGCCCGGTTTGCGGACGTTTTGCACCAGTGCGTCGGTCACGGCCAGCGCGCGTTCGTTGCTGCCGGCCAGCGAGCCGGAGGTCGTGTAGCGCCCCTGCACCGCCATCGTCGGCACGCCGTCGATCTTGTAGCTGTCTGCCAGCTGCTTCGCCTGGCGTACCTTGGACTGCACGGTGAAGGACTTGTAGAGCTCGAGGAACTTCGAGCCGTCGACGCCGTTGGCGTTCATGAAGGCGACGATCTCCGCTTCCTTGTCCAGCCGCTGCCTGTGCTGGTGGACCGCCTCGAACACCTTGCGGTGCATCGGCTCGAGCTGCCCCATGGCCTCGAGCGCGTAGTAGATCTTCTGGTAGTTCTCGTACAGCGCGTTGAAGCCGACCGGCACGCGCTTGAGCACCACGTCGGGCGGCAGCTTCTTGGCCCAGCCTTCGAGCGTCGGCTCCAGCGCATAACAATGCGGGCAGCCGTAGGAGAAGAACTCGAGAACCTCGATCTTGCCGGCCGGCACCGACACGGGCACCGGCTGCGCCAGCTTGGTGTAGTGCTTGCCCTCGACCGGGCCGCCCTGGGCGGCGGCGGCGCCGGCCCAGGCGGTGCCCAGGCCAGCGGCGGCCAGCTGCAACGAAAAGTCACGGCGCTTCATGGAATTCCTCTGTCTGCAACGGGGTTCTGGAGTCGGCCGGCGCGCCAAAGTTCACTGGCGCTCGACACGCACCAGCGTGGAATCGATGCCGGCGGCCTGCAGCTTGTCGATCGCGGTATCGGCCTGCGCACGTGCATCGAACGGGCCGACGCGCACGCGGTAGACGGTGCGGCCGGCCTGTTCGCGCTCGGTGATCTTCGCGTCCATGCCGAGCAGCGCGAGCTTGGCGCGCTGCGCCTCGGCGTCGTCGGCGCGCGTGAAGGCGCCGGCCTGCGCAAAGAACATCATGCCGGCGGCACCGGCCTTGGCCGGCCTGGCGACCGACGCGGCCGGCGACGGTGCGGTGGCCGTGGCGGCCGGAGGG
>DAORHX010000809.1:0-1645 GCA_035438245.1 Rubrivivax sp. | reverse complement strand
TGTAGGATCCCGCCAGAGCCCGTGAGAGGCCCGTGAGAGGCCCGTGAGAGGCCTTGCGGCCGGCGCAGGCCCGACGGCGCTGGCCGTCGCCGGGCCGCGGCTCAGAGCGACAGCAGCTCGACCTCGAACAGCAGCGTGGCGTTCGGCGGAATCACGCCGCCGGCACCGCGTGCGCCATAGCCGAGCTGCGGCGGGATCAGCAGCACGCGCGTGCCGCCGATCTGCATGCCCTGCACGCCTTCGTCCCAGCCGCCGATGACCTGGCCCGCGCCGAGGCTGAAGGCGAACGGCTGGCCGCGGTCCTTGCTCGAATCGAACTTGCGGCCGCGGCCGTCGGCCTGCGCCGGGTCGTGCAGCCAGCCGGTGTAGTGCACGCTGACCTGCTGGCCGGCGCGCGCGGCATCGCCGCTGCCGGCCACGGTGTCGTCGTATTGCAGGCCCGAGGGGGTGGTGATCATCGAAGCGCCTTCTCGAGGTTGGGGGGCGCGCATCATGCCATCCAACGCGCACCCCAGGCCGCCACCGCGGCGTGCAGCCAGCGGCCGACATCGGCGCCATCGATCGGCGGCAGCTGCAGCACGCGAGCGGCCGCGCGCAGCGCTGCCAGCGGGTCCGTCAGGTCCAGCGCTTCGGCACCGTTCTGCTTCGACAGCTTGTGGCCGTCGGCACCCAGCACCAGCGGCACGTGCAGGTAGCGCGGCGTGGGCAGGCCCAAGGCGCGCTGCAGCAGGATCTGCCGCGCGGTGTTGTCGGCCAGGTCGGCGCCGCGCACGACATGGCTGACCTGCTGCCAGCCATCGTCGACCACCACCGCCAGCTGGTAGGCCCACAGCCCGTCGGCGCGCTGCAGCACGAAGTCGCCGACCTCGCGCTCGACGTCCTGCGACTGCGCGCCCAGCCGGCGGTCGGCCCAGTCGATGCGCGGGCCGATGCCGCCATGGCGTGTGCGCAGCCGCACCGCGCGTGCCGTCCTGCCGTGCAGGCCGTCGCGGCAGGTGCCCGGATAGACCGCCTGCCGAAGCCGTTCGCGCGCGCGCCCGGCGGCGGCCAGCGCGGCATCGATGTCGCTGCGCGTGCAGCCGCAGTCGTAGGCCCAGCCGCTGGCGCGCAGCGTGTCCAGCGCCCGCTGGTAGGCGGCGCCGCGTGTCGACTGCCAGACCGGTGCTTCGTCCGCCACCAGGCCCAACGTCGCGAGTTGCTGCACGATGACACGATCGACGCCGCCGACGCAGCGCGGCGCATCGACATCCTCGATGCGCAGCAGCCAGCGTCCGCCGTGCGCCCGCGCGTCGAGCCAGCTGGCCAGCGCGGCGACCAGCGAGCCGGCATGCAGCGGCCCGGTGGGCGAGGGCGCGAAGCGGCCGACGACCAAAGCCGCTCAGGCGATCGTCTGGCGCTGCAGCAGCGCGCGCCGCGTGGTCGGTGCCGCCAGCTGCTGCAGCCACCATTGCAGGCCCAGGCCCAGGCCCAGCGTGGCGCGCTCGCGGCGCCCGCTGCCGCAGCGCCACGCATAGGCGAGCTTCACCGGCGGGCTGGGCCGCAGCGTGCGCTTGTGCAGCAGCTTTCCCGTAGCCAGGTGTTCGCGCGCGAACGGCTCCGGCACGAAGCCGCAGCCCAGCGCGCGCAGCAGTGCCTCGACCTTCGC
>DAORHX010000808.1:0-1646 GCA_035438245.1 Rubrivivax sp. | reverse complement strand
GCTGTTCGACGCCTTCGACGCCGCCGCCCAGGCCAAGCTGAGCGCGGCCGGCCTGAGCGAAGCGCGTGCCGCGGTGGCGGCGGCGCTGCAGGGCGTGATCGACCTGAGCAGCGTCGACCCGATCAAGGCCGAGCTGAAGGCGGCCCACGGTGACAACGCCGGCAATGCGCTGGACCAGCTGCTCGACACGCTGGGCAGCGCGCTGCAGGCGGCCGGCACCGACCTGGGCCAGGTGGCCAGCGCGATGCAGGCCAACAGCGAGGCGCCGGCCGTGGTGCAGACCCTGCTGCAGCCGGCCGCGCCCAGCTGCGCCGGCCTGCGCAGCGGCAAGTACCGGCTGCTGGACGCCTACACCGGCGACATCGGCACGGCCACCGCGCTCGTCGGCATCGATGCGCTGAAGGGCGAGTACACCAACGCCGGTGTCACCAGGACCTTCAAGCCCAGCGCGGGCGAAGCCTGCCGCTTCCAGGTGGACGAAGGCTGGGGCACGGCCTACGTGGCGGCCGCGTCCGGCCTGATCGTGCTGCGCTACTTCGAGACCGCCACGCTGGCGCGCACCGCCGTGCTGCTGCCCGAGCAGAGCGTGCCGGTGCGCGAACTGGCCGGCAAATGGAACATGCTGGTCTACGGCGCGCCCGAGGAGGATGCCGGCGTCCCCTGGGGGCATGCCTACACCACCGAGACCATCGCCGAGAACGGCAAGTCGCTGGAGGCGGCCGATTGCGAAGGCGCGGTGTGCACGGTCTGGACGCCCAACCACGACACCTTCTATGCCGACGCCGCGGGCGGCTTCTCCGTGCGCGAAAGCGAGACCGGCTGGGTCAAGGCCCGGCTGTTCGCCTACAAGACGGCCGGCGGCAAGATCTCGCTGCTGGGCCTGATGTCGAACGTGAACGGCGAGCCGCTGGGCTTCTTCGCCGGCGCCAAGCAGCAGGCCCTGAGCCTGCCCGCGGTGGGCGACACCTCGCGCTTCTGGGACGTCGAGCTCAACTGGAGCGGCGTCGCTTCGCCCGGCGACGTGGAGATGAGCGTCACCGCGGTCGACCCCGCGGCCAAGACGCTGACGCGCAAGCGCAAGTCCGACGGCCGCATCGACAGCTTCGCGGTGAACAGCCCGCGCGACGGCCTGCGCTACCGCGCCGCCGGCAGCAGCCTGCTGGACAACGGCACGACGCTGAACTTCGCCGAAAGCACCACCATGCCGCTGCCCGGCACCGGCGTGTCGGTGTCCAGCGGCGCCACGCGCAACGGCGGCAGCCACTTCACGCTGACGGTGGCCAAGCCCTGAGGGCGAGCGGCGGGCCGGCGTTCAGCGGCCCAGCCGCAGGCCCAGGCTGGCGGTCTTGACGACGGCCTGGGTGCGCGTGTTGACGCCGAGCTTGCGGAACAGCGCCGCGAGATGGGTCTTGACGGTGGCTTCCGACAAGTCCAGCTCGCGGCCGATTTCCTTGTTGGCGCGGCCGGCCACCAGCAGGCGCAGCACGTCCCGTTGGCGCTCGGACAGCTCCGGGGCCGCGGGCTGGCGCGGCTCCAGCAGCGCTGCCGGCAGGTAGACCTCGCCGGCCAGCACCTGGGCCAGCGCCTCGCGCATCAGGCCGGGGCGCGCGGTCTTCGGGATGAAACCCTGGGCGCCGGCATCGAGC
>DAORHX010000807.1:0-1647 GCA_035438245.1 Rubrivivax sp. | reverse complement strand
CGGCGCGGGCCGCGCTGCCGCCTGCCAGGCTCGCGCCGGCGGGTTCCGGCCGGGACGCCACTGGCCGCACCGCGGCAGATGGCGCGGCACTGCCCGTGGCCGTGGCGACGACGGCGGCGTCGCCGTTGCGCTGGCGCATCCATTCGGCGGCAGCCACCGACACCGTGAGCATGACCATCAACGCCGCGCCCGCCACCCAGCGGCGGGGGCGCGAAGTCGTGCCGAGCGGCGGCGAGGCCAGCAGCGCCGGCGCCGATGCGGCAGCGGCGATCTGGTGCGCGCGCGCGGCGACGAAGGGCAGCGTCTGCTGCAGGTCGTCGACCTGCAGCGGCGGCATGGCGACCATCGGGAAGCTCTGCTCGCCGCCGGCCGCCGTCGCGGCGCTGCAGGCCAGCGTCCACGGATCGCCGCGGCCGAGCAGTCGCGCATCATGGGCCTGCAGCAAGGCGCGCAGCTGTGCCACGCTTTGCGGCCGGTCCTCGGCGCGCTCGGCCAGGCAGGTGTCGAGCGCGCCCATCCATTGCAGCTGCGGCGGCAGCACCGCCTGGCCGCCGCGCAGTCGCTGCCACAGCGCGGCCAGCGGCTCGACGGCCGAATCGGCCTGGTCCGACAAGCGCGCCGGCGCCTGGCCGCCGATGAAGAAATGCAGCGTTGCCGCCAGCGCATACAGATCGGTCCACGGCCCGAGCGGCCTGTCCGCTGACGGCTCACGCTGCTCGAGCGGCATGAAGCCCGGGTCCAGCGAAGCCATCATGCCGCGTGTGCTGCCGCTGATCAGCGCGGTGCGCACCGCGGCGGAGCCCATCAGCACCGGGGTGCCGTCGGGCAGCATCACGATCTTGTCCGGCGCCACGGCACCATGCACGCCGCCGAGCGCGTGGAGATCGGCCAGCGCGCCGAGCAGGCCGTCGAGCCAGGCGCGCAGCACCGCGGCCTCGGGCGGCCCGGCCCGTGCCGCGCGGTGTGCACTCAGGCTCGGGCCGCTGCAGGACCGCATCACGCTGCACACCGTGCCGTGGTGATGCAGCACGCGCATGACAGGCGGCAACGACGGGTGCTGGCAGTGCGCAAGCAGGCGCGCCTCGTTGACGAAGGCCTGCCGGCCGCGCTCGAAGCAGCGCGCATGCCCGCGCTCGCGCAGCATGACACGCAGTTCGTCGCCGCGCATGGCGATGGCGTCGGGCAGGTACTCCTTGAGCGCCACGTGCAGCTTCAGCACGCGGTCGTAGCACGCGTAGACCAGCGCGTGGCTGCTGACGGCGATCACGCCCTCGACGTCGTACTCCTCGAGCCGCGTGCCGGCGGGCAACGCCCGCGCGGGCGCGGCATCCAGAACCTCCGGCGGGGCGATGAGAGTCGTCACGGGCCGCGATGCTCCTTCCGACAAAGCCGCCACGAGACAGGCCTGCAGGTCGCCGAAGACCCGCCGCTCGCGCGGTCACTGCCGGCCGCGATTGTTGCAAGGCTTGGGCAAAATCGCCAGCCATTGCAGCGACGGGTCGGACGGACGCCGATGAGCAAGGATTTCGACACGATGGAGGACTCCAACACCAGCGCCAATGCGGACATCCACAGCGTGTCCGATGCGGCGCGGCGGCGCTGGCTGCAAGGCGGGCTGGGCATGCTGGCCAGCGGGCTGCTGGCGCC
>DAORHX010000806.1:0-1647 GCA_035438245.1 Rubrivivax sp. | reverse complement strand
CTCCGCGTTCGGCTGCGCGTCGCGCAGCGCGACGTCCAGCAGCGCGACCAGGCTGTCCCACTGGTCGGGCACGGGCGCATCGGCATCGGCACCGACGTCGCGCGCTGCAGCCTGCGGGCGCGCCTCGGCGATGGTCTTCAGCGGCGCGTTGCGCCGCAGCATCGCGCCGACGGTGGCGCCGAGCTTGCGCCGCCATTCGTTCGATTCGTCCTCGTCGGCGTGCAGCGACTGCGCGCACAGGTGGGCCAGCTGCTCGGCGCTGGCGATCGACGCGCCGGCGTTCAGCAGCAGCCGCCCGCCGGCATCGCGCACGCCGAACGGCAGCGGCGCCTCCAGGCGCAGGTGTTCAGCCGAGAACGGGATCAGTTTCAAGGCGAGGCCGCCGCGACGGAAAAAAGCGGGTCCCGAAGGACCCGCTGAAAGCACAGAGGTCTGTGCCAGGAGGAGACGTGGACTCGCGTTCTGCCATGGTCATCGGCCGTTCGCCGCAGCGCTGTAGCGCCCGCAGCGTGACTCAATGCGCATGCGCGGCGTGATGTGCGGCCCGGTCGGCAGCGACGCGGCCCGACGGGATCTGCAGCGCTCCGGCCAGCTTGCCCTTGCCGGCGCGCGCCGGCGGGTTGCACATGCCGCAGACGTAGTGCTTGGCGATCTCGTGCGGGTGCGTGACGAAGTGCCCGCCGCAGCAGCTGCAGCGGGTCAGCGTCAGCATGCCGTTGTCGACGAACTTCACCAGCCGCCAGGCGCGCGTCACGCTGAGCAGCGGCTCGAGCGCCTGCGACCGCGTCTGCTCGAGGTACAGCTGGTAGGCCTTGATGACGACGTCGATCTCGTCCAGCTCCGACACCTTGTTCAGGTATTCGTGGATGTTCAGGAACAGGCTGGCGTGGATGTTCGGCTGCCAGGTCATGAACCAGTCGGTCGAGAACGGCAGCTGGCCCTTGCTCGGGCTTTTCCCCGCGACTTCCTTGTACAGCCGCAGCAGCCGCTCGTAGCTGAGGTCGGTTTCCGACTCCAGCACCTGCAGCCGCGCGCCCAGCTGGATCAGCGTGACCGCGCGCTCGATCTGCCGCGCTTCGGTGAGGATGCTCTTGTTGCGGGCCATGTCAGGCGGCTTCCTGGTGACGGCCGGCCATCAGGATCGACGCGTGCAGCCGGTTGACGCTCTCGTTGGCCGCCGCCTTGCCGTGGCTGGTGAGCAGGCCCCAGACGATGTCGTCGTCCATGCGGAAGCGGCACAGCAGCGTGTTGCTGGCGGCGATCTTCATCATCTGCGCCGGCGTCAGCGCGCCGATCAGCTTGGCCGTGTCCTCGCTGATGCCCAGCCGGTACAGCGCCTGTTCGGTGTCGACGCGGATCAGGCTTTGCGCCAGCATCAGGTACGACAGGTTGGCTTCGCGGATTTCGGCAAGGATCTGGTCGGCGGTCATCGGGTCACTCCTGGGTGGGTGTCGGTCAAAGCGCTCAGTGCGTGAAACAGACTGTAGACAGCCGAATAGGGGGCGGACATCAGGTCAGTTCCGTCGCTTGAGTCCCGCTTCTTCCAAGGCCCTTGTCAGGCAAAGTCCTACAAGGCCTCCGGTTCCAGTTCACGCTAGTGTAGTGTTTGATTCTTGAGGGAACTTAATTGCGCAACGTACCTCCAAT
>DAORHX010000805.1:0-1649 GCA_035438245.1 Rubrivivax sp. | reverse complement strand
TGCCGGTGTTCCGCATGCCCAGCGGCGCCGGCCACGACGCGATGAAGCTGCACGAGATCATGCCGCAGGCGATGCTGTTCCAGCGCGGGCTGAACGCCGGCATCAGCCACAACCCGCTGGAAGGCATCACCAACGACGACACCGAGCTGTGCGTGCGCGCCTTCCAGCACCTGCTCGAACAACTGGCCAGCGAAAAGCAATGAACGACCACCAACGGCTCGACGCCTGGATCGACGCGCACTTCGACGAGGAAACGAAGTTCCTGCAGGACCTGGTACGCGTGCCCACCGACACGCCGCCGGGCAACAACGCGCCGCATGCCGAACGCACGGCCGAGCTGCTGCGCGCCTTCGGCTACGACGCCGAGAAGCACGCGGTGCCGGCGCGGGAAGTGCAGGACTATGGCCTGCAGTCGATCACCAACCTGATCGTGCGCCGCCGCTTCGGCGAAGGCCCGACGATCGCGCTGAATGCGCACGGCGACGTCGTGCCGCCCGGCGAAGGCTGGACGCACGATCCCTACGGCGGCGAGGTGACCGACGGCAAGCTCTACGGCCGCGCTTCGGCGGTGAGCAAGAGCGACTTCGCGACCTACACCTTCGCGCTGCGCGCGCTGGAGTCGCTGGGTGCCAAGCTGAAGGGCGGCGTCGAACTGCATTTCACCTACGACGAGGAATTCGGCGGCGAGCTCGGTCCCGGCTGGCTGCTTCAGAAGGGGCTGACAAAACCCGACCTGCTGCTCGCCGCGGGCTTCAGCTACCAGGTGGTGACCGCGCACAACGGCTGCCTGCAGATGGAAGTGACGGTACACGGCAAGATGGCGCACGCCGCCATCCCGCACACCGGCGTCGATGCACTGCAGGGCGCGACCGTGATCCTGAACGCGCTGTATGCGCAGAACCGGCTCTACAAGCAGGTGCGCTCCAAGGTGCCGGGCATCGAGCATCCGTACCTGAACGTCGGCCGCATCGAAGGCGGCACCAACACCAACGTGGTGCCCGGCAAGGTGGTGCTGAAGCTGGACCGGCGCATGATCCCCGAGGAAAACCCGGCCGAGGTCGAGGCGAGGATCCGCCAGGTGATCAGCGAGGCAGCGGCGGGCTACCCCGGCATCACGGTGGAGATCAAGCGGCTGCTGCTCGCCCACTCGATGCAGCCGCTGCCCGGCAACCAGCCGCTGGTCGAGGCGCTGCAAAGACATGGCGAAGCGGTGTTCGGCGAGCCGATCCCGACCAGCGGCACGCCGCTGTACACCGACGTGCGGCTGTACGTCGAACGCGGCATTCCGGCCGCCATCTACGGCGCCGGCCCGCGCACCGTGCTGGAAAGCAATGCCAAGCGCGCCGACGAGCACATCGTGCTGGACGACCTGCGGCGCGCGACGAAGGTGGTGGCGCGAACCTTGTTCGACCTGCTGCACTGACACGAGTTGCCGCTCCCAGCGCATGGCCGCACTTCGGAATCCGCTGTCCGTGTGGAAAGCCGGCGCGGCAAAGCCGGGCCCGGGCAGGCCGCGACGCTTCGCTGAGGCGGTAGTCTGCTCCACTGCCCTGCGCTGCTCGGCGCCTCAGAGGCGCATCGCAGCCTGCCCGGACCCGGCTTTGGGGCACCGACGGTGCTGCCCCTGGGGCAGGCCCACCGGCCCCGCG
>DAORHX010000804.1:0-1653 GCA_035438245.1 Rubrivivax sp. | reverse complement strand
TGATCATTTCGCCGAGCGAGGCGTTCTTGCCGCCTACCGACTCGACGTCGGTCATCCTCAGCTGTTCGAAAGGAACGACCAGGGCGGTCGCCAGGGGGGTCGATGACATGGGAAGGCTCCGTGATGTGACAAAAGCGTGGCTCCCATGGGGCCGACCCGGTGACGCGCGGCAGCATCTTGTGGTTGTCGTGGAACGCGGCCGACGGCTGGCATGATGGTCGATGCGGGGGCAGTTGGCGCGGATTCTAAGGAGTTATTCCCTATCATCCGACGCTGCACGGCATGCAGCGCCGGCGCCCAGACCCATGCCCAATCGCACTGTCTTCTTCGTCTCCGACGGCACCGGCATCACCGCCGAGACCTTCGGCAATTCGATCCTCGCGCAGTTCCCGACGCGGCCGCGGCACGTGCGCCGGCCGTTCATCGATGCGGTGGACAAGGCGCTTGCGGTGCTCGACGAGATCAACCAGGCCGCCGAGCACGAAGGCCGGCGGCCGATCGTCTTCATCACGCTGGTCAACGACGAGGTGCGGCGCGTGCTCACCGACGCGGCCTGCAAGGGCCTGGTGCTCGACATGTTCCGCACCTTCGTCGAACCGCTGGAGGCCGAGTTCGGCGTCAAGTCCAACCACCGTATCGGCCGCTTCTCCGACGCGGCGAAGAGCGAGGAATACCACGACCGCATCGACGCCATCAACTTCTCGCTGGCGCACGACGATGGCCAGTCGGCGCGCAACCTGGCGGATGCCGACGTCATCCTGGTCGGCGTCAGCCGCAGCGGCAAGACACCGACCTCGCTGTACCTGGCGATGCAACACGGCATCAAGGCGGCGAACTATCCGCTGATCCCCGAGGACTTCGAGCGCAACCAGCTGCCGCAGTCGCTGGCGCCGCACAAGAGCAAGTGCTTCGGCCTGTCGATCGACCCGCAGCGGCTGGCGCAGATCCGCAACGAACGCCGCCCCGGCAGCAAGTACGCGGCGATCGCGAACTGCCGCTACGAGGTGCAGGAAGCCGAGACGATGATGCGCCGCGCCGGCATCGCTTGGCTGTCGTCGACACACAAGTCGATCGAGGAGATCGCGACGACGATCCTGCGCGACATCCGGCCCGACCGGCTGATCTACTGACCGTCGGCCTGGCGCACGCCTTCGTGCAGGCAGATCGCCGCCGCGGCGGCGACGTTCAGCGACTCCTCCCCGCCCGGCTGCGCGATGCGCAGCGTCAGCGCGCAGCGCGCCTGCAGCCCGGGCGCGATGCCCTGGCCCTCGTGGCCGAACACCCATGCGCAGGGCCGCGGCAGCAGGCAGCGGTGCAGCAAGGTCCGGGCGTGCGAGCTGGTCGCCAGCCACGGCATGCGCAGCGCATCGAGGTCGTCGAGCACCATCTGCTCGTGCAACTGCAGCGCGAAATGTGCGCCCATGGCGGCGCGCAGCACTTTCGGTGACCACAGCGCGGCCGTGCCCTTGAGCGCGATGACCTGCGCCACGCCCAGGGCGGCGGCGCTGCGCAGGATGCTGCCGACGTTGCCGGCATCCTGCAGACGATCGAGCAGCACCGTCGGCACATCGTCGCGCAGCGGTTCGGCGACGGGTACCTCGACCAGTGCACCGATCGGCGCCGGCGATTCGAGCGTGCTCAGCTCGGCGAACA
>DAORHX010000803.1:0-1653 GCA_035438245.1 Rubrivivax sp. | reverse complement strand
GCATGCAACGGCACCACGTGGCAGCGCCCCTGCGTGCCGATGCGGTCGAAGCGCCGCGACACCAGGTAGCTGCGCTTCCCGGTGGCGACCGCTGTGGCGCTGGCGACCGGCGTGCCGTGTTCGCCGAGCACGGTCAGCGCCAGCGCTTCGGCCTGCAGCAGATCGCCCCAACGCATGCCGAAGGGGGTGCCGTGCGGCGGCGAGAACTTGACCAGGACCGGCCAGCCGTCACTGGCGCGCGCCAGGAACTTGGGTTGCTCGCCGGCTGCCGACGAGCCCGCGTGAGCGCCGCTCGCGGCGAGATCGGCCAGTCGATCCAGGTCTGCTTCGTCGTGCAGCGTCGGCAGGCCGGGGGCGACCGGCTCTCCGACCACGATCGCCCCCGGCGCATCGGGCGCGTGCAGGGCCGCAAACAACTGGTGCTCGAGCGGCCAGCGGCCGGGGTCGCGGTCCAGCCCGAAAGGTGCCAGCACCTGCGCTTGGGCGCGGCCGACGAAGCCTTCGCCGCGCAGCGGCGACAGCAGCCACGGCAGCGTGCCTTCGCTCAACTGGTCGATGCCCGGCGCGCTGAGGTGCAGCCGTGCGCCGGCGAGCAGGCGCAGCGTGCCCCAGCGCTCGATGCGACCGTCCTCGTGGATCCAGTGCAGCGGCTGCATGCCGTCGCGGCCGAGAACGCCCTGCGGCCAGCCATAGCGCGTCGTGCGTCCTGCGCCGAGCACCGCGACCTCGCCGCCCAGTGCCGCGAGCGCGCGCGACAGCGTCGGCTGGCTGACGCCCAAGGCTGCTGCCAGCTGCGCCGCACTGGCGACGCCGTGCTGCGCCAACAGGCCCCGCAGCACCGCATGCAATGACGGTGATGATTTCGGCATGAATAGAAAATTCTATCCAAGGCGAAGCGAAGCCATATAGGAGCATGCCTCCATGCAGGACATGCTTTGCATAGAAAATGAATAGCAAGAGTCACGCACCGGGCGCCGATCCGGCGCGCGGCAGCGTCAGGGCGTGAAGGTGATCACCAGCACCGGCGGCACACGGCCATCGACGTCCCGCGGCAGCTCGCCGGTGCGGTCGATGGCGCGCAGCACCGCGTCGTCCCAGTCCTTGTTGCCGCTGCTCTTGACCAGCCGGCGGCTGAGGATCGTGCCGGTCGGCGACGCGCGCACCTCCACGTCGGCGGCCGGGTTGCCGGCGACGGTCTCGGTGAGCAGGATGTTCGGCTTGATGCGCGCGATCAGCTTGCCCGCATAGCTGGCCGACGGTGCGGCATCCTTCAGCGCCGTG
This sequence comes from Rubrivivax sp., assembly GCA_035438245.1. Classification (GTDB taxonomy): domain Bacteria; phylum Pseudomonadota; class Gammaproteobacteria; order Burkholderiales; family Burkholderiaceae_C; genus Rubrivivax. The sequence goes on along the minus strand of DAORHX010000803.1, from coordinate 372 downwards.
CCGGTGGCGCCGGGCGCGCCGGTGGCGCCGGCCTGGCCGAGCATGCGCTTCAGGTTGTCCTCGCGCTGCTTGGCCAGGCGCTGGTCCTCCGCCTGCCGGTCTCGCTGCGCCTGCTGTTCGCGCTTGGCTTGCGCCTCGGCCCTGGCCTTGGCTGCGGCCTGGCGCTCGCGCTCGGCCTTCTCGGCCTTCTCTGCCTTTTCCTGCTCGGCCTTCTCCTTGTCGCGCTGCGCCTTCTCGCGCTCGGCGGCTTCGCGCTCGGCCTTCTGCTTTTCCTGTCGCGCCTTGTCGATGGCGATCTGCGCATCGGCGTTCGGTGCCGGCGTCGGCGCGGCGGCGCGCGGCGTCGGTGCCGGCGCGGGCGGCGGCGGGGGA
>DAORHX010000802.1:0-1653 GCA_035438245.1 Rubrivivax sp. | reverse complement strand
CCCGGTGGCTTCGGCTTGCGGCTGGGGTTCGACAACGGGCTGCGCGTTGCCGCGGTGATCGACGGCAGCCCGGCGGCGCGCGCCGCGCTGCAGCCGGGTGATGCGGTGCAGGCGATCGACGACGTGGACGCGCGGGCCTGGAGCCCGGCGCAGGCCTGGCAGGCGCTGGCCGGGCGCGAGCACACGGCGTTGCAGCTGTACCGCGACGACGTCTCGCACCGCGTCAGGCTGCAGCGCGAGCGCTTCTTTGCGCTGCTGCGCTGACAGCCGCGCTTCAGCAGCCCTCGTTGCCCTGGCGCCGCTCGAGTTCCATCACCTCGTTGCCGCGGGTGAGCCGCATGCCCGAGATGCCGACGAACTTGCCGCGCCACGGCGTGTCGTTGCCGACGGCGAAGGTCTGGATCGTGGTCTCGAACGGGCCGGCGGGGTCCGACACGTTCGATTCGCTCAGCACCACGGTGACGCGCACTTTCGGTGCCACCAGCTCGCAGCCGTCGGTGTTGTTGGTGAACGCGAAGCGGCGCTGGCCGTCCTGGATCTCGACCCACACGCCGCCGGCCAGTGACGGCACGAAGTCGACGAACATGCGCACCTTGCCGTCGTCGGACAACACTTCGTTGAGAGTCACGAACTCGCCGCTGAAGCAGCCGTTGAGCACCAGGCGGCGCCCGTCGGCGCGGCCCTGGCCGCTCACCGGGCAGCCGCGCAGGGTTGCGAAATCGTAGGTCACGTCGTACGCGGCCGAGAACAGCGGCGCGCCGCCACCACCGACGACCTGCACCGAAACGCCACAGCGCTCGTTGCCAAACGGGCCGCAGGTGTCCAGCACCTGCAAGCCCGGCTGGGCCGGGTCGCCGTCCTGCTGCCAGCTGCCGCCGGCCGAGCCGATGAAGCCGAGCAATGCGAGCACGCCGCCGCCGCCGCAGGCGGCCAGCGTCAACGCGGCCATGAGCGCGCTCGCCCGCCCGAATCTGGATGTGAACATCGCCGACCTCCGTTGTTGCCACGACATGTGCGTTGTAGGCGCGACGCCATCATCGTGCAATCCCCAGGCGCTCGCTTGGCGCGCCCAGCCCATTCGCGCGCGGAATAGCTGATATCCGCCGGCTGGCCTTGTCCGGCTGCGGCCCAGGCCCGAACATTGCGCCCATTGCAAGAAGGAGACGCTGGACATGGCGAAGATGAAGGCCATCATGGCCGCGGTGCTGGTGATGGAGAAGGAGGGCGTGGCCCAGGCCTTCGGCGTGCCCGGCGCGGCGATCAACCCGCTGTATGCCGCGCTGCGCGAGCGCGGCACCATCGCCCACGTGCTGGCGCGCCACGTCGAGGGCGCGTCGCACATGGCCGAGGGCTACACGCGCGCCGTGGCAGGCCACATCGGCGTGTGCATCGGCACCAGCGGGCCGGCCGGCACCGACATGGTCACCGGGCTGTATTCGGCCAGCGCCGATTCGATCCCGATCCTGTGCATCACCGGCCAGGCGCCGCGTGCGCGTCTGCACAAGGAGGACTTCCAGGCGGTGGACATCACCGCCATCGTCAAGCCGGTGGCCAAGTGGGCGACCACGGTGCTCGAGCCGGCGCAGGTGCCCCGGGCCTTCCAGCAGGCCTTCCACCTGATGCGCTCGGGCCGCCCCGGGCCGGTGCTGATCG
>DAORHX010000801.1:0-1663 GCA_035438245.1 Rubrivivax sp. | reverse complement strand
GACCGGCTGCCGGGCCGGCACGTGCTGGTGCCCGGGGCGACCCACATCGAGCAGCTCGGCACGATGCTGGCGCGGCTGCACCTGGCCGGCGCCGATTTCGAGCTGCAGCAGCCGCACCTGCGCGGGCTGGACTGGTGGATCGCCACCGTGCCCGAGGTGCTGCCGTTCCTCGACGAGCCGCAGGCCCGGTTGCTGCGCGACGAGCTCGACTTCCAGCGCAGCGTGGCGGCATCGGCGGCGGCGCTGGCGCTGCCGCGCGGCGTCATCCACGCCGACCTGTTCCGCGACAACGTGGTCTTCGACGACACGCCGGGCGGGGACCGGCTCAGCGGGCTGTTCGATTTCTTCTTCGCCGGCGTCGACAGCTACCTGTTCGACCTGGCCGTGTGCCTGAACGACTGGTGCATCGACCCGCTCAGCGGCCGGCTGCTCGAAGACCGCGCCGTGCTGTTGTGCGACGCCTACCAGCGTGTGCGCCGCTTCGCCGGCGGCGAGCTGCGGCTGATGCCGGCGCTGCTGCGCGCCGCCGCGTTCCGCTTCTGGCTGTCGCGGCTGTGGGACCGGCACCTGCCGCGCGACGCCGCGCTGCTGCAGGCGAAGGACCCGCTGCATTTCGAACGCGTGCTGCGCGACCGCATCGAGCGGCCGTGGCATCCGCTGCACTGACATGGCACTTTCGATAAGACAGGCAGCGCCCGCCGAGGGCGTGCAGTGGACGCGCAATGCGTTCCGGCTGTTCGTGCGCCGGGCATTGCCGTTCACCGCGATGTTCGTTACCTTCCTGGTGGTGGCGCTGCTGGCCACGCTGGTGCCGGTGGTCGGCGGCGTCGCCATGCTGATGTCGCTGCCGCTGCTGAGCCTGGGCTTCATGCTCGGCAGCCGCGCCGCGCGCCAGGACGCCCCCGTGCATCCGCGGCTGTTCGTCGAGCCGCTGCGCGCCGAGCGCGCCCGCCGCAATACGCTGCTGACGCTATGCGCCGCATACGCGCTGTGCACCGTGCTCATCATGACGCTGTCCGAATGGGTCGACGGCGGCGCGTTCGAGCGGCTGCAGCTGCTGATGGCCAAGGGCGACGAGGCGCGCGCCGAGATCGAGGCGCTGCTCGCCGACCCGCGGCTGACGTGGGGCCTGGTCACGCGCTTCGGGTTGGCGGCCTGCCTGTCGGTGCCGTTCTGGCATGCGCCGGCGCTGGTCTACTGGCAGGGCCAGGGTGTCGGCCAGGCGCTGTTCTCCAGCACGCTGGCGGTGTGGCGCTGCAAGGGTGCGTTCCTCGTGTATTCGCTGGCCTGGGTGGTGGTGATCGGGATCTTCGGCGCGCTGGTCGGCCTGCTGTTCGGCCTGTTCGATGCGCGCCAGCTGGCCGGCGTGATCGCCATGCCGGCCGGGTTGATGTTCTCGACCGTGTTCTACGTCTCGCTGCTGTTCACCTACGAAGGCTGCTTCAGCGAGGCCGAGGCGCCGCCGCAGGCACTCACGCCGTGACGATCCAGCCTTCCAGCGGGTCGATCGCCGCCGGCAGCCCCCAGCCCGGCCGGCTGCTGGCCCAGGCCGCCTGCATCAGGCACAGCACCGCATCGAGCTGTCGCCCGAGGCATCCTCCACCAGCCGCTCGCGCAGCGCCGGCGACAGCTGCAGGCGCAGCCCGAGCCGCGTGCGCCCCTG
>DAORHX010000800.1:0-1666 GCA_035438245.1 Rubrivivax sp. | reverse complement strand
GAGGGTCCCAGCGCACCGCCGCGCGCTGGCCGGCGGCGCTGACGGTGGCCCGGCGGACGCCGTCGACGCCCGCCAGCGCCTGCTCGATGATGCCGGCACATGCCGCGCAGTACATGCCCGACAGACGCAGCGTCGACTCCGCCATGCGCCGGCCGTCGCCGTCGGTGGACCAGCGCGTGAAGCGCTGCTGCTCCAGCGGATCGTCGAGCAGCGCGATGTCCGGCAGCGCCGCGCCCACGGCGCCAGGCCCCATGCTCGACAATGGGCCCTCCGCGCGTGCCGCCTCAGACGAAGCCATCGATGCCGACCACCCGACTACCCCGTCCGTCCGCAGCCGCGCTGGCGTTGGCCTGCGGCATCGCCGGCAGCGCACTGGCGCAGGAGGCGGCGCAGCCGCGGCTGGACAGCGTCGCGCTGCAGGCCGGCATGTACAACATCCGCGCCGAAGTCGCGCGCACGCCGCTGCAGACGCAGACCGGGCTGATGTTCCGGCGCGAGATGGCGGTGCACGAGGGCATGCTGTTCGTCTTCGACGGGCTGCAGCGGCGCTGCTTCTGGATGAAGAACACGCTGCTGCCGCTGAGCATCGCCTTCGTCGCCGACGACGGCAGCATCGTCAACATCGCCGACATGCAGCCGCAGTCCGAACAATCGCATTGTTCGGCGCAGCCGGTGCGCTTCGCCCTGGAGATGAACCAGGGCTGGTTTGCCAAGCGCGGCATCCAGCCCGGCTTCAAGCTGAAGGGCGCGCCCTTCGGCTCCTGAGCCTGTGCAGCGCGCCGGCTTCAGTCGAAGTTGCGCTGCGCGAAGTCCCAGTTGACCAACGAGTTCAGGAAGGTCTCGACGAACTTCGGCCGCAGGTTGCGGAAGTCGATGTAGTACGCGTGTTCCCACACGTCGATGGTCAGCAGCGCCTTGTCGCCGGTGGTCAGCGGCGTGCCGGCCGCGCCCATGTTGACGATGTCCACCGAGCCGTCGGCCTTCTTCACCAGCCAGGTCCAGCCCGAGCCGAAGTTGCCGACGGCCGACTTCGTGAACGCCTCCTTGAACGCGGCGTAGGAACCCCACTTCGCGTTGATCGCCGTCGCCAGCGCGCCGCCGGGCTCGCCACCGCCACCGGGCTTCAGGCAGTTCCAGAAGAAGCTGTGGTTCCAGATCTGCGCGGCATTGTTGTAGATGCCACCGCTGGACTTCCGGACGATGTCTTCCAGCGACATCGATTCGAACTCGGTGCCCTTCTGCAGGTTGTTCAGGTTCACGACATAGGCGTTGTGGTGCTTGCCGTGGTGGTACTCGAGCGTCTCGCGGCTCATGTGCGGGGCCAGGGCATCCAGCGCGAACGGCAGTGCGGGCAGCGTGTGTTCCATCTGCAGGTCCTTTTCGTGGGGAGAGCGGGCGATTGTAGGCACGCGCTCAAGGCGTGGACGGCGACGCGGATTCCCGCAGCTCGCGCGCGTCCACCTGCAGCACCTCGACGCGCGCCGTGCCATCGGCCCAGACCGCCTCCAGTCGGTCCCCGGCGCCGACACGGTGCGCCGACGTCACCGGGCGACCCTGTGCGTCTTCCAGCCACGCATAGCCGCGTGCGAGCACGCGCTGCGGGTCCAGTGCCGCCAGGCGCTGCGCCGCGGCGTCCAGGCGCAGCGCCTGCTGCCGGCGCTGCGCA
>DAORHX010000799.1:0-1668 GCA_035438245.1 Rubrivivax sp. | reverse complement strand
CCGCGCGCGCGTGGCCGGCATCGACCTGCTGACGCTGGAGCTGCACGCCACCCTGCTCGCACGCATCGACGCCGCGACCCCGGCCGACGCGCCGGAGCCCGAGCCCGAGGCCGAGGCCGAGGACGAAAGCGCCGAAGCCGGTGCGCTGCGCCTGGCCATCGAGCTGGACGAGGCACCGGCCGCCGACGCCGCGCCGCAGGCCTGAAGACGATGCGCCTGAGCACGCTGCACTGGGCGCTGCTGGTGTCGGTGGGCGTGCACGCGGCGGTGCTGACGCTGCGCGTCGTCGACCCGCGCGGCTTCAACCGCATCTTCGAGGACACGCCGCTCGAGGTGGTGCTGGTCAACGCCCGCAGCAACGACAAGCCGACACGCGCGCAGGCCATCGCGCAGGCCTCGCTGGCCGGCGGCGGCGAGGCCGAGAAGGGCCGTGCGACCTCGCCGCTGCCGCCGACCGCGCAGATGGAAATGGGCGACGCACCGGCCGATGCGCACCGCCGCATCGACCGGCTGCAGCAGCAGCAGCAACAGCTGCTGGCGCAGATCCGCCGCGAGGTGGCGTCGCTGCCGCCGCCCGACCCGTCGCGCGACGACGGCGACCCCGAGCGCGCCGAACAGGACGAGCGCCGCCGCCAGCTGCTGCGGCTGCTAGCCGAGATCGAGAAGCGCATCAACGAGGAGAACGCGCGGCCGAAGAAGCGCTACATCAGCCCGGCCACGCGCGAGGAGGTGTACGCGATCTACTACGACGCGCTGCGCCGCAAGATCGAAGCGCGCGGCACGCGCGACTTCCCCGAATACCGCGGCCGCAAGCTGTACGGCGAGCTGACGATGAACGTCACCGTCGACGACCGGGGCCGCGTCGTCGATGCCGAGATCGTGCGCCCGTCGGGCCAGCGTGTGCTCGACCAGCGCGCGCTGGCCATCGTGCACGCGGCGGCACCGTTCGGCGCGTTCAGCGCGGCGATGCGCAAGAAGGCCGACCAGATCGTCATCACCTCGCGCTTCCGCTTCACGCGCGACGAGGGCCTGGAAACCTCGCTCAGCCATTCGCCCCAATGAGCGCGCCGGGCCGCCCCCGCTGCGCATGCCCCCGCCGGGCACGACAGGCCGCCGGCCGAAGGATGCATCCATGAGCCCTGCCCCCGACCGCTATGCCGTGCTCGGCAACCCGGTGGCGCACAGCCAGTCGCCGTTCATCCATGCCGAGTTCGCGCGCCAGACCGGCCAGCGCATCGACTACACGCGCGTGCTGTGCGCGATGGACGGCTTTGCCGACGCGGTGCGCGACTTCGCCGCGTCCGGCGCGCGCGGCTGCAACGTGACGATGCCCTTCAAGTTCCAGTCGGCGGCGCTGGCCCGGCAGGTGACGCCGCGGGCCGCACTAGCCGAAGCCGCCAACGTGCTGTGCTTCGATGCCGACGGCTGGCTTGCCGACAACACCGACGGCGTCGGCCTGGTGCGCGACCTGCAGGTCAATGGCGGCTGCCGGCTGCAGGGCCTGCGCGTGCTGCTGGTCGGCGGCGGCGGCGCGGCGGCCGGCATGCTGGAACCGCTGATCGAGGCGTTGCCGGCGCAACTGCACGTCGCCAACCGCACGCCGGACAAGGCGCAGGCGCTGCTGCGCCGCCATGCCGGGCTGGCGGCGCGCTGCGGCGTGGCGCTGTC
>DAORHX010000798.1:0-1669 GCA_035438245.1 Rubrivivax sp. | reverse complement strand
ACGCGCCCGCTGACGCTGGTCGACGACAGCTACAACGCCAACCCCGACTCGGTGCGCGCGGCGATCGACGTGCTCACCTCGCTCGACGGCCCGCGCTGGCTGCTGCTCGGCGACATGGGCGAGGTCGGCGACCAGGGCCCGGCGTTCCATGCCGAGGTCGGCGGCTACGCGCGAGAGCGCGGCATCGAGCAGCTGTGGTGCGCCGGCCAGGCCTGCGCCCACGCCAGCGCCGGGTTCGGTGCGCAGGCGCGGCACTTCGCCACGGTCGAGGCGCTGCTGGCGGCGCTGCACGAGGCGCCCGCGGCGACGTCGGCGCTGGTCAAGGGCTCGCGCTTCATGCGCATGGAGCGCGTGGTGCAGGCCTTGGAGCAGGGGGCGTCGCATGCTGCTTAGCCTGAGCCAGTGGCTGGTCGCGCTCTACCCGGACGACCTGAGCTTCCTGCGCGTGTTCCAGTACATCACCTTCCGCGCGGTGATGGCGGCGCTGACCGCGCTGCTCATCGGGCTCGGTTTCGGCCCGTGGGTCATCCGCCGCCTGGCCGAGCTGAAGATCGGCCAGCCGATCCGCGGCTACGGCATGCAGTCGCACCTGAGCAAGAGCGGCACGCCGACGATGGGCGGCGTGCTCATCCTCATCGGCATCGGCGTGGCCACGCTGCTGTGGTTCGACTGGAGCAACCGCTTCGTCTGGATCGTGCTGCTGGTGACCTTCGGCTTCGGCGCCATCGGCTGGGCCGACGACTGGCGCAAGGTGGTGCAGAAGAACCCCGAAGGCATGCCGTCGGGCGAGAAGTACCTGTGGCAGTCGCTGATCGGCCTGGTGGCGGCGCTGTACCTGGCGTTCAGCGTCTCCGAGACCTCGAACCTGCGCGTGCTCGAGCTGTTCATCCGCTGGGTCGGCAGCGGCTTCTCCAACGACCTGCCGCCGAAGGCCGACCTGATGGTGCCGTTCTTCAAGACCGTCAGCTACCCGCTGGGCGTGTTCGGCTTCATCGCGCTGACCTACTTCGTCATCGTCGGCGCCAGCAACGCCGTCAACCTGACCGACGGCCTGGACGGGCTGGCGATCATGCCGGTGGTCATGGTCGGCAGCGCGCTCGGCATCTTCGCCTACGTCGTCGGCAGCGCGGTCTATTCGCGCTACCTGCTGTTCCCGTACATCCCCGGCGCCGGCGAGCTGCTGATCTTCTGCTCGGCGATGGGCGGCGCGGGCCTGGCCTTCCTGTGGTTCAACACGCACCCGGCGCAGGTCTTCATGGGCGACGTCGGCGCGCTGGCGCTGGGCGGCGCGCTCGGCACCATCGCCGTCATCACGCGCCAGGAGATCGTGCTCGGCATCATGGGCGGCATCTTCGTCGTCGAGGCGCTGTCGGTGATGGCGCAGGTGGCCTTCTTCAAGTACACGAAGAAGAAGACCGGCGTCGGCCGGCGCATCCTGAAGATGGCGCCGCTGCACCACCACTTCGAGAAGTCCGGCTGGACCGAGACGCAGGTGGTGGTGCGCTTCTGGATCATCACCATGCTGCTGTGCCTGGTCGGGCTGGCCAGCCTGAAACTCCGATGAGCGCGCTGCAGGACCGCACGGTGCTGGTGCTCGGCCTGGGTGAATCGGGGCTGGCGATGGCGCGCTGGTGCGCGCGGCAGGGCGCCCGGGTGCGCGTCTGGGACA
>DAORHX010000797.1:0-1671 GCA_035438245.1 Rubrivivax sp. | reverse complement strand
GCGGGCCGCCGGAGTTGCCGGGGTTCACCGCCGCGTCGGTCTGGATGAAGGGCACCACCGCGTCGCCGGGCAGCGAACGGCCCTTGGCGCTGACGATGCCCTGCGTGGCCGTCTGCTCGAAGCCGAACGGCGCGCCGATGGCCAGCACCGGGTCGCCGACGTCGAGCTGCTTCGGGTCACCGAGCAGCACCACCGGCAGGCCCTTCGCGTCGATGCGCAGCACCGCGACGTCGGTCACCGTGTCGGTGCCCAGCACCTTGGCCGTGAACTCGCGCCGGTCGCTGAGCTTGACGGTCACGTCCTTGGCATCGCGCACGACATGCGCGTTGGTCAGGATCAGGCCATCGGCACTGATGATGAAGCCCGAGCCCTGGCCGCGGAACGGCTGCTGCGGCGGGCCGCCGCGCGGGCCCTGGCCGTAGCCGGGAATGCCCTTGAAGAACTGGAAGAACGGGTCGTTCTCGAGGCCCGGTGGCAGGCCGCGGCCGCCGCGCGCCGGCGGCGCGTCGGCGCCGTCCTGGTGCGCGCCAGCCACGGTGATGCCGACCACGGCGGGCCCGAACTGCTGCACGATGGCGCGGTAGTTCGGGGTCTGCGCGCTGCCCGCGACCAGCGGCACCGCGGCGGGCGCGGCCACCGGCGTCAGCGCCGCCACCTGCACCTCGCCGCTGTTCTGCACCGACGTCGGCGCGACACTGCCCTTGGCCTTGTCCAGCCACTCGGGCTTCAAGCTGAAGGCCCCCGCCGTGCCGACGGCGAGCACGCCGGCGACGATCAGGGCGGTGTTCAGGGGCTTGGTCTTCATCGGGTTCCTTCTTCGACACAGCGCGGGACATTCCGCATGCCGGCGAAGATAGGCGCCCGGCATTAGCGGTCGATTAGCGGTCCGTGAAGCGAAGGTTAGGCGCGGTTGACCATGTGCTCGGCCATGCCGGCAAAAGCCTGGTCGAGCGCCGTGCGCAACGGCTCGTCGGCCACCTGTTCGGCCAGCGCCCGGCGCATGCACAGCAGCCACTGGTCGCGTGCTGCCGGCCCGATGGCGAAAGGCAGGTGGCGCATGCGCAGCCGCGGGTGGCCACGCTCGCGCTGGTACAGCGGCGGGCCGCCGAACCAGCCGCTGAGGAACTTGAACAAGCTGTCGGCCGCGCGCTCCATGTCCGGGTGCAGCCGGCGCAGCTCTTGTGCTTCGGGCAGCGTGTCCATCAGTTCGTAGAAGCGCTCGACCAGCGCGCGCACGGCGGGCTCGCCGCCCAGGCGTGCATAGGCCGTCTGTTGCTGCGTCGGGTTCATCGCGGGATTTTCAGGCAGCGGCGCCGAAGCGCAGCGTGACGCGCAGCCCACCGAGCGGCGAATCGTCCAGCAGCAGCGTCGCGCCGTGACGCTGCGCGACGCTGCGCACGATCGCCAGGCCCAGGCCGCTGCCGCTTTCGTCACCCTGGCCGCGGCGATAGAAGCGGTCGAACACGCGCCCGCGTTCGGCCGCCGGAATGCCGGGGCCGCTGTCGTCGACCTGCAGCGTCGGCCTGCCTTCGGACTGCGACACGCTCAGCTCGACACGCGCCTGGCGCGGCGCATAGCGCACCGCGTTGTCGGCCAGGTTGCGCACCAGCACGCGCAGCGCGGAGCGGTCACCGTCGACGAACACCGGCGCGTCGGCATGCAGTGCGAGCT
>DAORHX010000796.1:0-1677 GCA_035438245.1 Rubrivivax sp. | reverse complement strand
CACGCTGCACGGCGGCCGCCGGCTGGCGCGGCGGCTGTGGTTCTGGCGCGCCCATCGCCACACCGCGCAGCGCGAGGCGGATGAAGCGATCCGCCGCGCCCGCCGCCAGGGCAAGCACGACGGCAACGTCATCCGCCCGGATGCCTTCAAGGGGCCGCGCAAGCCGCATTGAGTTTGAGGCGAGCCAGCGTCCCGGCGCCGTCGCGCTCGGAGCTGACGCGCCGCGTCACTTCATCGTCGGGGGAACCGGAGGAATGCGCTGACTGCCGTGGCCTTGGCCGCCCTCGTCGCCGGCTTTGTCGGCGCGCTGACCGGCATCGGAGGGGTCATTCTCGTGCCGGCGCTGACGCACAGCCGCGGCATGCCGATCGATGTCGCCATCGGCACCGTCATGTTCGCACTCGTCTTCTCCGCCCCGGTCGCCGCCTTGGCGGCGGTGCGGCGAGTCCGCCTTGCACGTTCCCCGGTGGCTTGGCTTTGTGTTGCGGCCGCCGTCGGCGCCATCGTCGGCACCGCGACGCTTCCCTGGTTCCCGGGGCGCCTGCTGCGGCTGCTGGTCGCGGCCGCAGCGCTCGTGTCCGGCCTGCTCGTCGGCTGGGCTTCTGCGGTCACGGGAACGGGCGGGCCGATCCTGCTGATACCGGTTCTGCTCCTGCTTGGCATGTCGGCCCCTGTGGCTGTCGGCCTGGCGCTGGCCGCACACGTGCCCATCGTCTACACGGCATCGGTCGTGAACTACGCTGCCGGACGCATCGACGTTGCTCTTGGCGCCACGCTGGGCGCTTTGCTGGTCGCCGGCACACTGACCGGAATGTGGCTCTACGCCCGGCTCTCCGGTCGCCAGCTGACCGTCTGCGTGGCATGGGTACTCATCGCCGTCGGCGCCTGGTATGCCCATGCAACGCTGGCCCGGCCGTAGCCAGCGACTCAGCCCGAGCGCTTCGCCGCCTTGCGCGCCATGAACTCGCCCATCCCCTTCTGCGGCTCGCCGGTGGTGTAGGCGCGCGCAAACTCGGCCACGCTGTCCTGCACGGCCTGCGCCAGCGGCACCGTCTGCCAGTGCTGCAGCAAGCGCTTCTGCTGCCGCAGCGCCTGCGGCGGCAGCGCGGCCAGGGCTTCGGCACGCTGTCGCACCAGATCGTCCAGGCCGCCGACCGCGCAGCGTTCGTGCACCAGCCCCCAGGCTTCGGCACGCGGCGCATCGATGTTCTCGCAGGCCAGCAACAGCCAGTCGGCGCGCGACTGGCCCAGCAGCCGCGGCAGCAGCGCCGCGTGGATCACCGACGGGATGCCCACCTTGACTTCGGGCATGCCGAACACCGCGCTATCGTCGGCCAGCCGCAGGTCGCAGGCCAGCGCCACTTCGAGCCCGCCGCCCAGGCACCAGCCCGGAATGCGCGCGATCACCGGCACCGGCAGCTGCATCAGCGCGTCGCACAGGCCGGCCAGGCCGGCAATGAAGGTCTCGGCCGTGGCTGGCGTCAGGCCGACCATCTCGCCGATGTCGGCGCCGCCGATGAAGGCTTTGTCGGCGCCGCCGCGCAGCACCAGCACGCGCAGGGCGGGCGTGTCCGCCAGCGCGAGCAGGGCAGCGCGCAGATCGGCGATCGCCGCGCTGCCGACGATGTTCAGCGCGCCGGCTTCGCGCAGCCGCAGCGTGCCGATGCCGCGCTCGTC
>DAORHX010000795.1:0-1681 GCA_035438245.1 Rubrivivax sp. | reverse complement strand
AGCGCCGTGCGCAGATCGACGATGCGGCGCGGCCCGACGCGGTGGCGCGGCGCCATGCGCAGGGCGGACGCACCGCGCGCGAGAACGTCGCCGACCTGCTGGACGCGGGCAGCCTGCTCGAATACGGCGCGCACGCGGTGGCGGCGCAGCGCAGCCGGCGCAGCCTGGACGACCTGCAGCGCAACACCGCGGCCGATGGCCTGATCACCGCCACCGGCAGCATCAACGCCGCACGGTTCGGGGCGCAGCGCGCGCGTGTCGCGGTGATGGCCTACGACTACGCGGTGCTGGCCGGCACGCAGGGCTTCTTCAACCACCGCAAGAGCGACCGGCTGCTGGAGATTGCCGAGGCGCAGCGGCTGCCGCTGGTGCTGTTCGCCGAAGGCGGCGGCGGCCGGCCGGGCGACGTCGATTCGATGACCATCGCCGGGCTGCATTGCACGACCTTCCAGCGCTTCGCCCGGCTGTCGGGGCAGGTGCCGGTGGTCGGCATCGTCTCGGGCCGCTGCTTCGCCGGCAATGCGGCGCTGCTCGGTTGCTGCGACGTCATCATCGCCACCGACAACGCGAGCATCGGCATGGGCGGCCCGGCGATGATCGAAGGCGGCGGCCTCGGCCGCGTGCATGCCGACGACGTGGGCCCGGTGTCGGTGATGGCGCCCAACGGCGTCATCGACCTGTGCGTCGCCGACGAGGCCGCGGCCGTGGCCGCGGCCAGGCAGTACCTCGGCTACTTCCAGGGCGACCTGCCGGCCGACGCCCAGGCCGGCGGCGACGCGTTGTCGTTGCGCCTGGCACTGCCGGAGAACCGCAACGCGCTGTACGACCCGCGCGCCATCATCCACACGGTGATGGACGCCGGCAGCGTGCTCGAACTGCGGCGCGACTTCGGCGTCGGCGTGATCACCGCGCTGGCGCGCATCGGCGGCCGCGCGGTGGCGGTGGCGGCGAGTCAGCCGCGCCACCTCGGTGGCGCGCTCGATGCACCCGGCTGCGACAAGCTCGCGCGCTTCATGCAGCTGGCCGATGCCTTCGGGCTGCCGCTGGTCACCTTCGTTGACACCCCCGGCTTCATGGTCGGGCCGGAAAGCGAGAAGACGGCGATGGTGCGGCGTGCCGGGCGGCTGTTCGTCACCGCCGCGTCGCTGCGCATCCCGGTGTTCAGCCTGATGCTGCGGCGCGGCTACGGCCTGGGCGCGATGGCGCTGACCGCCGGACACTTCCACGCGCCGGTGGCCATCGCCGCCTGGCCGAGCGGTGAGTTCGGGCCGATGGGCATCGAGGGCTCGGTGCGGCTGGGCTTCCGCAAGGAGCTGGAAGCCGCGACGCCCGAAACGCGCGAGGCGCTGTTCGACAAGCTGGTGGCCGAGGCCATCGCCAAGGGGCAGGCGCTGAACATGGCCAGCCACCTGGAGATCGACGACGTCATCGACCCGGCCGAGACGCGCGACTGGCTGCAGCGTGGCCTGCGCTCGGTGGCCGGCCGGCCGCTGGCGCCGCGCCGCGGTTTCGTCGACGCCTGGTGAGCCAGGGCGCGAACCTCTGACCCCCTGCAGCCGCTGCGGCGCCGCAGGCCCGGGCCGAGGCTATGGCGCTGGCGCGGCAGCGCCAGGGTGGGGTGGATGCCGGCTAGTGTAGTGTTTGATTCTTGAGGGAACTTAATTGCGCAACTTGCCTCCAA
>DAORHX010000794.1:0-1682 GCA_035438245.1 Rubrivivax sp. | reverse complement strand
CCGGCCAGCCGCTCCTGCGGCAGCCGCGAGCGCAGCCCGAGCGCGGCGAAGATCGGCGCGGTGTAGAGGAACACCACCACGTGCGACGCGTGCGTCAGCCGCAACGCTTCGCTGACCAGCAGGTACTCCAGCCCGAACAGCGCGCCGACGACCGCCCCCGGCGCCCAGCGCCCGCGGACGAGCCCCTCGCGGTGGCGACGCATCAGCACGGCCAGCAACGCCAGCGCGAGCAGCGAACGCAGCGCCACCATCAGCATCGGCGAAGCCTGCGGGGCCACCGCCTTCAGCGAGATCTGCTGCAGGCTCCACACCAGGCACAACAGCGTCATCACGCCGATGGCACGCGAGTCGAGGGCCGAGGGGGTGGCGGAGGACGTGCTCATGGCAGCCGCACTGTGCCCCGCCCAACGCAGATCGAGAAGCGGATAATTCACCATCCAGGTATTCGATACTCGCATACATGCACGATCTGCAGACCGATTGGCTGAAGTGCTTCGTGGCCGCGGTCGACGCCGGTTCGCTGTCCAGCGCCGCACCGCAGATCCACCGTTCGCAGTCGGCCGTAAGCATGCAGATCAAGAAGCTGGAGTCGGCCGTGGGCTGCCGGCTGCTGCTGCGCGGGCCGCGCCAGCTGCAGCTGACGCACGAAGGCCAGCTGCTGCTGGGTTATGCACGGCGCATGCTCGACCTGCACGCCGAGGCGCAGGCCGCGCTGCACGGCGAGGCCCTCAGCGGTCTGGTACGGCTGGGCGTGCCCGACGACTACGCCGTCAAGTACCTGACGCCGGTCCTCAAGCGCTTCGCGCCGCGCCACGGCGGCGTGGAGATCCATCTGGACTGCGAGCAGTCGACCACGTTGATCCCGCGCGTGGCGCGCGGTGAGCTGGACCTCGCGCTGGTGTCGCGCGACCACGCGCGGCGCGGCACGCTGCTGTTCCACGAGCCGATGGTCTGGGTCGGCTCGCCGCAGTTCGATGTCTGGAAGCGCGATCCGCTGCCCATTGCCGTGTACGAGGAATCCAGCCTGGGCCGGCGCAGCGCCATCCAGTCGCTGGCGCTGCAGGGCCGGCCCTACAAGGTGGTGTATGCCAGGTCCAGCCTGGCCGGGCAGGTCGCCGCCGTCGAAAGCGGCCTCGCCGTGGCCGCGCTGACGCAGTGCAGCGCGCCGCCGCAGCTGCAGGTGCTGGGCGCGCAGCACGGGCTGGGGCCGATGGAGCCGATGCAGGTGGCCGTCTTGCGCAGCCGGGCCTCGACCGCATCGAAGGCGGTGGACAGCCTGCAGCACATGCTGGTGCAGACGCTGCGGCATGGCACGCCGTCCAGCCTGTAAGGCATTTCGCAGGCCTGCACCCTTAACATGCCCCGCGCCATGGCCCTGACGCTGCACCGTTTCCGCCCGCGCCTGCTGGATGCGCTGCAGGGCTACGACGGCGCCCGCCTGGCGCGCGACGTCGGCGCCGGGCTCACCGTGGGCATCGTCGCGCTGCCGCTGGCCATGGCCTTCGCCATTGCGTCCGGCGTCAAGCCCGAGGCCGGCATCTTCACCGCCATCATCGCCGGCTTCCTGATCAGCGCGCTGGGCGGCTCGCACGTGCAGATCGGCGGGCCGGCCGGCGCCTTCATCGTCATCGTCTACGGCATCGTCGAGCGCTACGGCCTGGCCAACCTGCTGATCTCCACCG
>DAORHX010000793.1:0-1685 GCA_035438245.1 Rubrivivax sp. | reverse complement strand
CGAAGCTGAAGTTGCCCAGCATCTCGAAGAAGGTGTGGTGGCGCGCGGTGTAGCCGACGTTCTCCAGGTCGTTGTGCTTGCCGCCGGCGCGGATGCACTTCTGGCTGGTGGCGGCGCGCGTGTACGGCCGCTTGTCGAAGCCGAGGAACACGTCCTTGAACTGGTTCATGCCGGCGTTGGTGAACAGCAGCGTCGGGTCGTCGCCCGGCACCACCGGCGAGCTGGCGACGACGGTGTGGCCCTTCGATTCGAAGAACTTCAGGAAGGTGGAGCGGATCTCGGAGGCTTTCATCGGGAACTCTCGCGAAGGGATGGCTGATACAACGGCACGCCGATGCGGCGTGCCGCGTCACAAAGGTCTCGGTCCTTGCTGGCCAGCGGCACACGCTGCGCCAGCGCGCTGTCCAGGTAGCAGGCGTCGTAGGCGCTCAGGCCCCAGTCGGCGGCGCGCTGCGTCCAGTGCTGGGCATCGCCATGGGCCGGCAGGGTCTGCACCCCGACCTGGCTCAGCCGTGCCCAGCAATCGTCGAGCGCCTGGCGGGTGATGCGGCCGCGCTGCACGGCCCGCGACAGGATGTTGCCCATCTCCAGGTGCCACGGCGCCGGCACCAGCGCCTGCGCCGACTCCAGCGAGCGCCAGACCGCCATCGAATAGTCGTCCTGCTCGTCTTCGAAGAAGGCGCCCAGCGCGACCGAACAGTCCAGAAGAAAGCTGCGGCCGCTCATCGACGCCCTTCGTCGCGCAGCGCCTTCCAGTCGCCGGCCAGGCTGCGGCCCCGGGCCCCGCGCAACAGCGCCTCGACCGACTGGCGCCGGGTGCCGCGGTCGGCGGGCGGCGGCGCCACCGGCACCAGCTTGGCCACCGGCTTGTTGTGACGCGTGATGATCACTTCCTCGCCGCGCTCGGCGCGCGCGATCAGCTCCGACAGGTGCGTCTTGGCTTCGAACAGGCCGACCGATTCCATGACAACGGTGGTTTGGTTGATTCAACCAGATTGTATCCTGGCGCTTGCCGACACGGCGGGCCAGAAGCCTTAGCATCGGCCGACATCCACCGCGCTTCACGAGGACACCACCATGGCCGGCAAAGCAAGCTTCCACTGGGACGACCCACTGCTGCTCGAGCAGCAACTCAGCGACGATGAACGTGCGGTGCGCGACGCCGCGCGCGCCTACTGTCAGGAAAAGCTGCTGCCGCGCGTGCAGCAGGCGTTCCGCCTCGAGCAGACCGACCCGGCGATCTTCCGCGAGATGGGCGAGCTGGGGCTGCTCGGGCCGACGATCCCCGAGGCCTACGGTGGCTCCGGCTTGAACTACGTCTGCTACGGGCTGATCGCGCGCGAGGTGGAGCGCGTCGATTCGGGCTACCGCTCGATGATGAGCGTGCAGTCCTCGCTGGTGATGGTGCCGATCAACGAGTTCGGCAACGAGGCGACCAAGCAGAAGTACCTGCCCAAGCTGGCCTCGGGCGAGTGGATCGGCTGCTTCGGCCTGACCGAGCCGAACCACGGCTCGGACCCCGGCAGCATGATCACGCGCGCGAAGAAGGTCGACGGTGGCTACAGCCTGTCGGGCGCGAAGATGTGGATCAGCAACTCGCCGATCGCCGACGTCTTCGTCGTCTGGGCCAAGGACGACGGCGGCCAGATCCGCGGCTTCGTGCTGGAAAAGGGCTGGAAGGGCCT
>DAORHX010000792.1:0-1694 GCA_035438245.1 Rubrivivax sp. | reverse complement strand
CCAGCACCGCCAGCACCATGCCGAAGCAGTGGTACAGCGGCACCGGGATGCACAGCGAGTCGGCCTCGCTGAAGTTCATCGCCATGGCGATGAAGCGCGCGTTGTTGACCACGTTGTGGTGCGTCAGCGTCGCGCCCTTGGGGTTGCCGGTGGTGCCGCTGGTGAACTGGATGTTGATGGCATCGCGGCAGTCGAGCTGCGCGCTCAGCGCGTCCAGCTGCTGGCGCAAGCCGCCGGCGCGGCCGCGCTGCAGCAGCTCGTCGTAGTTCAGCATGCCGGGCGTGCGCTCGTCGCCCATGCGGATCACCCATTGCAGCGCCGGCAGCTTGGCCGACTTCAGCGTGCCGGGCGCGCTGCTCGCCAGCTCCGGCGCCAGCGTCTGCAGCATCTGCAGGTACATCGAGGTCTTCAGCCGCTCGGCCGTGACGATGGCGCGGCAGCCCGAGACGTTGAGCGCGTATTCCAGCTCCGACAGCCGGTAGGCCGGGTTGATGTTCACCAGGATCACGCCGATGCGCGCGGTGGCGAACTGCGTCACCAGCCATTCGGCGCGGTTGGGCGACCAGATGCCCAGCCGGTCGCCGCGCTGCAGCCCCAGCTCCAGCAGGCCGGCCGCCATTTCGTCGACCACGGCCGCGAATTCGCGCCAGGTCCAGCGCACGCCCCGCTCGCGGAACAGCACCGCCGGGCGCTCGCCGAAGCGTGCCACGGTGTCGGCCAGCAGCGCCGGGATGCTCTGTTCGGACAGCAACGCCTCGGTATCGCCACGCACCTGCGACAAGCCGCCGCTCGGGCGGATGCCCATCGCGCCCTCCAATGTCGTCGTCATCTTTGTCTCCTGTCCGCCGCGATCCCCGCTGTCACGCGGGAGCACGAAGCTTAAGCCGTCGGCCTGCGCCTTTGGCGCCAGATGGGTTGCATATCGTGCCAACCGCCGCCACACTGCCGCGCATGCGCAAGAGCCGGTCCGACACCCCCCACCGCCCGCCCGGCCGCGCCGCCGCGACGCCGATGGCGTTCGTGGAAGCGGTCGTGCTGGCGTACCGCCGCCGCGGCGCCGACCCCGCCGAAGCGCTGCACAGGGCACAGATCATGCCTTCGCTGCTGGGTCGACCGGAAGCGCGCGTCACGGCCGCGCAGTTCGAGACGCTGTGCAGCGTGGCGATGCAGCAGCTCGACGACGAGGCGCTCGGCTGGTTCTCGCGGCGCCTGCCCTGGGGCAGCTACGGCTTGCTGTGCCGCGCTTCGCTCGGCGCGCCGAACCTGGGCGTGGCACTGAAGCGCTGGTGCCGGCATCACCGGCTGCTCACCGACGACATCGTGCTCGAACTCACCGCCGACGCGTCCGGGGCGACGGTGTCGATCGGCGAACAGCGCGATCTGGGCGAGCTGCGCGAGTTCTGCCTGCTCACCAGCCTGCGCTACCTGCACGGTTATGCCTGCTGGGCGGTGGATTCGCGCATCGCGCTGCGCGAGGTGCGCTTCCCGTTCGCCGCGCCAGCCCATGCCGCTGTCTACCCCCTGCTCTTTCCGGGGGCGACACGCTTCGGCGCGGCGCCAGCGGGCTTCAGCTTCGACGCGCACTACCTCGAACTGCCGCTGCGCCGCGACGAGTGCGCGCTGCGCACGATGCTGCAGCACGCGCTGCCGCTGACGGTGCTGCAGTACCGGCGCGACCGGCTGCTGGTGCAGCG
>DAORHX010000791.1:0-1698 GCA_035438245.1 Rubrivivax sp. | reverse complement strand
GGTGCGCGTGCGCGTGGCCGACGCGCAGGGGCGCGAGCTGCCCGCCGGCGAGAGCGGCGAGGTGCTGGTGCGCGGCGACACCGTCATGGCCGGCTACTGGCGCAACCTCGAGGCCACGGCCGCGGCGCTGCGCGACGGCTGGCTGTGGACCGGCGATGTCGGCTGCATCGACGCCGACGGCTTCCTGACGCTGAAGGACCGAAGCAAGGACCTGCTGATCAGCGGCGGCTCGAACATCTACCCGCGCGAGGTGGAAGAGGTGCTGCTCACCGCGCCCGGCGTGGCCGAGGCGGCGGTGGTCGGCGCGCCCGACCCCGAGTGGGGCGAGGTGGTGGTGGCTTTCGTCGTGGCGCAGCCCGGGGCGCAACTCGACGCGCGCGTGCTCGATGCCCACTGCCTGGAGCGCATCGCGCGGTTCAAGCGCCCGAAACGCTATCTCTTCGTCGAGGGTTTGCCGAAGAACAACTACGGCAAGGTGCTGAAGACCGAGTTGCGCGCGCGGCTGCGCGCCGAGGGCGGGCAGAGCAAGGCTTGAGCAGGCTCGAAAGGATCCATCATCGATGCGGCCACACGCTTTGTCGCGGAACGACACGGCGTCCCTCGGCGTCGACCAGCGGTTCGCCGTCTTCTTTGGCAAAGGGAGCGAGTTGCGGTGATGGCAGGATGCCGAGCACCGCCTCCGACGGGCGGCACAAGCGCGTGCCCAGCGGCGTGACGACGATCGGCCGGTTCATCAGGATCGGGTGGGCCACCATGAAGTCGATCAGCTGGTCGTCGGTCCACTTCGGGTCGCCGAGTCGCAAGTCGTCGTACGGCGTTCCCTTGCGGCGCAGCGCGCTGCGCACCGGCATCCCCAGCGCCGCGATGAGACCCACCAGTTGGTCGCGGCCGGGGGGCGTCTTCAGGTACTCGACGATCACCGGCTCGACGCCGCTGTTGCGGATCAGCGCCAGCACGTTGCGCGAGGTGCCGCAGGCGGGGTTGTGATAGATCGTGATGGCGGGGGTGTTCATGTCTTTGCTTGGTTGCTCAGGCCGGCTTCGTACCAGCCCTTGCTGCGGTTGACGATGTGGACGACCAGCAGCATCACCGGCACCTCGATCAGCACGCCGACCACGGTGGCCAGCGCGGCGCCGGACTCGAAGCCGAACAGGCTGATCGCCGCGGCCACGGCGAGTTCAAAGAAGTTGCTGGCCCCGATCAGCGCCGACGGGCAGGCCACGCTGTGTGCCTCACCCAGGCGCCGGTTCAGCCAGTAGGCCAGGCCGGAGTTGAGCAGCACCTGGATCAGGATCGGCACCGCCAGCATGGCGATGATCAGCGGCTGCTCGAGCAGGGCCTTGCCCTGGAACGCGAACAGCAGCACCAGCGTCGCCAGCAAGGCGGCGATCGACCAGGGACCGATGCGGGCGAGCGCGGCGTCGAACGCCGCGTGGCCGCGCCGCAGCAGGGCCCTGCGCCACAGCTGCGCGATGACCACCGGCACGACGATGTACAGCCCCACCGAGGTGATCAGCGTGTCCCACGGCACGACGATCGACGACAGCCCGAGCAGCAGCGCCACGAGCGGTGCGAAGGCGAACACCATGATGGTGTCGTTCAGCGCCACCTGCGACAGCGTGAACAGCGCATGCCCGCCGCTGAGCCGGCTCCACACGAACACCATCGCCGTGCAGGGCGCCGCGGCCAGCAGGATCA
>DAORHX010000790.1:0-1699 GCA_035438245.1 Rubrivivax sp. | reverse complement strand
GGAACGGCACGCGGCGCCAGCGTGGTGCGCGCCGGCGCCGCGTCGGCCCGCTGCGGCGGCGCGGCCTGGGTGCTGCCGGCGTCGAGTTCGAACAGCCGCTGCGCGGCGTTGAAGACTTCCGCGCAGCGGCCGCAACGCACCCAGCCATCGGACACCTTCAGCTGGTCCTGCACCACGCGGAACACGGTGCCGCAGGCGGGGCAGCGCGTGGCCAGGCTCATGGCGCTAGGGTGTGTCGGGAAGGCGGCCGGTCATCAGGATCCAGCCCTCCTGCGCATCGCTGACCTGCAGCTCGAGCCACAGCGCATAGGCCGCGGCCAGCTGCTCGGCCTGGCGCTCGAGGATGCCCGCCAGCACCAGCGGCGCGCCCGGCTGCAGCTGCGCGCACAGCAACGGCGCCAGCAACTGCAGCGGCGTCGCCAGGATGTTGGCCAGCACCAGCGCATAGCGGCCGCTGGCCTGCTCGGGCAACCCGGCGCGCAGCGCCACGCCGTTGGCGCGGGCGTTGGCTTCGGTGGCCTGCACGGCGGCCGGGTCGATGTCGACCGCGTCGATGTCGGCGGCACCGTGCAGCGCGGCCCCGATGGCCAGGATGCCCGAGCCGCAGCCGTAGTCGAGCACGCGTGCACCGGGCGCGGCCAGCAGCGCGGCATGCCCGGCCAGCCAGCGCAGGCACATGCGCGTGGTCGGGTGCGTGCCGGTGCCGAAGGCCAGCCCCGGGTCGAGGCGGATGACGCGGGTCGCGCCGGCCGGCACCTCGTGCCAGCTGGGCACGACCCAGAAGCCGTCGCTGATCGGCACCGGTGCGAACTGCGACTGGGTCAGCCGGACCCAGTCGCGCTCGGGCAGCGGCTGCAGCGACTGCAGCAGCAGGCCCTCGGTCCCCTCGGCGCCCGCCAGCGCCGCGGCGGCGGCCGACGCGGCCGCTTCGTCGGCGAACAGTGCACGCAGCGTCGAGCGCAGCCAGCCGGGCTGCGGTGCCGCCATGCCGGGCTCGCCGAACAGGGCCTGCTCGACGTCGCTGCCGGCATCGGCGTCCTCGACCGACACCGACAGCGCCGCCAGCTCGTCGATCAGCGTGTCGCAGACAGGTTCGACCAGCGCTTGCGGCGCGCGCAGCACCAGCTCGAACATGGCGCTAGCGCTTGTGCTGGCCGAGCCAGCCTTCCAGGTAGTGGATGCCGGTGCCGCCTTCGATGAACTTGGCGTCGACCATCAGCTCGCGGTGCAGCGGGATGTTGGTCTGGATGCCTTCGACCACCGTCTCCGACAGCGCGGTGCGCATGCGCGCCAGCGCCTGGTCGCGCGTGTCGCCGTGGCAGATGATCTTGCCGATCATCGAGTCGTAGTTCGGCGGCACGAAGTAGTTGGTGTAGGCGTGCGAGTCGACGCGCACGCCGGGGCCGCCGGGCGGGTGCCACATGGCGATGCGCCCGGGGGACGGCACGAACTTGTACGGGTCCTCGGCGTTGATGCGGCACTCGATCGCGTGGCCGCGCATCTGGATCTGACGCTGCGTGAACGGCAGCTTCTCGTTGGCGGCGATGCGGATCTGCATCTGCACGATGTCGATGCCGGTGACCATCTCGGTCACCGGGTGCTCGACCTGCACGCGCGTGTTCATCTCGATGAAATAGAACTCGCCGTTCTCGAACAGGAACTCGAAGGTGCCGGCGCCGCGATAGCCGATCTTCTTGCA
>DAORHX010000789.1:0-1701 GCA_035438245.1 Rubrivivax sp. | reverse complement strand
GCGGCCGCCGGGCGGCCGCAGCCTGGCTGCTGTGTGCGCTGCCGGTGGCTTTCGGCTTCGTGCTGCCGGTGCTGTGGCTGCTGCGCATGCTGTGGGTCGAGGCGGGGGCGTCCGAATTCGGCCTGCCGCTGCAGCGCTTTGCCGCCTGGTCGGCGTCGAGCCTGCGCCTGGCCGCCCTGGGCGCCGCGGCGGCGACGCTGCTGGCGCTGGCCTTGAGCGTGGCGCAGCGCCGCGGCGGACGTGACCGCTGGCTGCCGCTGCTGACGCGCATGGTCTCGCTCGGCTACGCGGTGCCGGGCGCGGTGGTCGCGGTGGGCATCCTGCTGCCGCTGGCCTGGCTGCAGCAGCGTTGGCCGCAGCTGGGCGCGAGCGCCTGGGTCACCGGCACGATCGCCGGCCTGATGTATGCCTACCTGGTGCGCTTCTCGGCGGTCGCGCTGCAGTCGGTCGAGTCCGGCCTGGCGCGCGTGCCGCGCAGCATCGACGACACCGCGCGGCTGCTCGGCGCCTCGCCGGCGCGGGTGTTCATGCAGCTGCACCTGCCGCTGCTGCGCCGCTCGGCCCTGGCGGCGGCCTTGCTGGTGTTCGTCGACGTCATGAAGGAGCTGCCGGCGACGCTGGTGCTGCGCCCCTTCGGCAGCGATACGCTGGCGGTGGTGGCCTACAACCTGGCGCGCGACGAGCGGCTGGGCGAAGCGGCGCTGCCGTCGCTGGCCATCGTCGCGGTCGGGCTGCTGCCGGTGCTGCTGCTGTCGCGCGCGCTGCGGCAGAAGTAGGGCCAAACTGCCGCCGTCGCGAGGCGGCCACCGCATGACCGCTCATCGCACAAGCGGTGCCGGCACGACCTTCTAGCCACGAACCGCCGCTTCGATGGCGGCGATGTCGATCTTCCTCTGCTTCATCATCGCCGCTATCGCCTTGGCAGACACATGCCTGTCGGCCTTCAATGTCAGTTCCGTCAGCCGCCTCGGGAAAACCTGCCACGACACCCCGTAGCGATCCTTCAGCCAGCCGCACTGGCTTTCCTCGCCGCCATTCGTGGTCAGCGCCGTCCAAAGCCTGTCGGTCTCGGCCTGATCGTCGGTCTCGACCGAAATCGACGCCGCCTCGGTCAGCGTGAACATCGGCCCCGCATCGAGGATCTGATAGGGCACACGCCGCCCAGAGTGAAGTCGACCAGCCAGGAAGCACCGTCTCCGGCGATGTCGAAGGTCGCCTCGATGCGGCTTCCCGGGATCAGCGTGCAGTAGAACTCTGCGGCCTCACGACCGCGACCGTCGCGGAACCACAGGCAGGTACGGATGGAATGGGCCATGACACAGTTCCGCAGTGGCGAGTGTTCCGCTGGTCCCCCCGACAGGAATCGAACCTGTATCTGCCGCTTAGGAGGCGGCCGTTCTATCCGTTGAACTACGGCGGGCAGGGTGCGCGATTCTGGCACTCAATTCCAGCGCCAGCTCCAGATCAGCTCGATCGAGTTCTGTTCGCCGGACTGCGCGCGCACGGTGAAGCGCTGGGCGATGCGGTAGATAAGCTGCCAGTTGCCGGTGGTGGCGTTCAGGCCGCGCTCGTAGCCGACATACCAGTTGCGCGACAGCTGCTTGCCCACCGAGACGATGGCGCCGCCGCCGGCGTTGTCGCTCTGCCGCACCGACAGGTCGTCCAGCCCGAAGACGTTGAAGAACTGGTCCAGCGCGTTCG
>DAORHX010000788.1:0-1704 GCA_035438245.1 Rubrivivax sp. | reverse complement strand
GCAGCCCGGCCGCGGTCAGCGCCACCGGCAGCGAGCCGCGCGTGCCCCAGA
The DNA here is from genome assembly GCA_035438245.1 of Rubrivivax sp. GTDB lineage: Bacteria > Pseudomonadota > Gammaproteobacteria > Burkholderiales > Burkholderiaceae_C > Rubrivivax. Next base: position 1,653 of record DAORHX010000788.1, on the reverse strand, counting down.
AGCGCACGCCCTTCATGTCGGGCGGGCGTTGCGGTACGCGGCCAGCGCCGCGCCGGAGACGCGGGCCAGCGCGTCCTCGAGCGTCGTGTGCACGGCCAGCACCTTGTCGAAGCGGCTGATCGTGAAGATCTCGGCGACCACGCTGCGCAGCGATGCGACCGCCAGCGGGGACTGCGCGGCGCGCATCTGCCTGGCGGCGATCATCAGCACGCGCAGGCCGACGCTGCTGATGTAGTCGACGCCGGAGAAATCGAGCACCAGCGCGCTGCGGCGCTCGCACGCCTGCACCACCAGCGGCAGCAGCGCGGCTTCGAGCTCGGCGGCGCTGCCGTGGTCGATGCGGCCCGCCGGTGCCACCACCATCGTGTCGGCAAACTGCTGCGTGGTGAGCTGCAAGGTGCGCCTTTCGGAATGGCCGGGGCCCGCGCCGATTCCCGAGCGCGGCCATGCCATGCGAGCATAGCGCTCCCCCATCCGCCCGGGCAACCCGAAGTTTTCCGCCGTGTCGCCACCGTCCGCCGCCGTTCCCAAGCGCCGCTCCTCGAGCGCCGAACTGCGCGCCTTCGAGCGGCTGCTGGCCGAGCTGTCGGCCGGCTTCATCGGCCTGGATGCCGCCGCCATCGACGCCGCGGTCGAGGACGCGCTGCAGCGCATCGTGCGCGCGCTCGACATCGACCGTTGTTCGCTGAGCTCGGTGTCGCCGCTGACCGGCCGCGCCCACACGACGCATTCCTGGGCGACGCCGGGCTTCGAGCGCACGCCGGTGCTGGACATCGCGGCGACCAACCCCTGGACGCTGGGCTGCGCGCAGGCGGGGCGCGTGGTGGCCTTCGCCCGGCTGGCCGAGCTGCCGCCCGAGGCCGCGGTGGACCGCGCCACCTTTGGCGCCATCGGCCTGAAGTCGCACGTGACGATGCCGATGCTCGTGGCCGGGCGGCTGCGCGGCGGCCTGAGCTTCGGTGCGCTGCGCCGCGAGCGCGAGTGGCCCGGCGAACTGCTCGGCCGCATGCGGCTGCTGGCCGACGTCTTCGCCGGCGTGCTGGCGCGCCAGCAGGCCGAGGTGCAGCGCGAACGCGCGCTCGACTTCGAGCGGCTGGCCTCGCGCACGCTGAGTGCGCTGCTATTCGCCGCGCCGCAGGACGAAGCGCGCGTCATCCGCGCCGGGCTGCAGGACATCGCGCGCTTCCTCGGCGCCGACCGCGCCACGCTGTGGGAGGCCGGCGTGCAGGACCAGCGCTTCCGCCGCGCGCACCACTGGTTCGCCGAGGACGTGGACGCGCCCGGGAACTGGTCGCTGGCGGAGCTGCCGTGGGTCGACCGGCAGCTGCGCCGGGACGCGCTGGTGCGCTTCGCGCGGCTGGACGATCTGCCGCCCGAGGCCGCGTCGGTGCGCCGCGCGATGCAGCGCCTGGGTGTGCGCTCGGTGCTGGCGGTGCCGGTGAACAGTGCCGGCCAGCTGGTCGGCGTGTTCTCGGTGGCGTCGGTGAGTGCCGAATGCGACTGGCCCGACGCCCTGCTGCCGGGCGTGCGCCTGCTGGCCGAGGTCTTCGCCACGCGGCATGCGCGGCGCCATGCCGAGGCGCGCGAGCGCGCCGCCGAGGCCGAGGCGGCAAAGTGGCGCGAGCAGTTCGCGCACGTGGTGCGCGTGCACAC
>DAORHX010000787.1:0-1704 GCA_035438245.1 Rubrivivax sp. | reverse complement strand
CGCGGCCCGGCAGCCGGCGTCGGCGCGCGCGGCACGGCCTCGCGCGCCGCCAGGCACAGCTCCAGCCGCACCGGCTCGGTGGCGAGATCGGTCAGCACCGATTCGATCAGCCCCGCGTACTGCGTGCGGATCCAGTCCAGCTTGAAGCGGTTGGGAACGCGCACGCTGAGCACCGCCGGCTCACCGGCGTCGTGTTGCAGCACGGCGGGCGGCAGCGGGCGGATCCAGGTGTTGAACTGCTGTTCGGGCAGTTGCTCGGCGAGTCGTTCGCAGGCGCGCTGCCACAGGTCGGTTGTCATTGTGGAGAACTGGTCTCTTATGGCGCCGGATTGTAGGCGTGTCGCGGCCGCGAGAACGTGGTTATCCACAGTTCGTGGACCCAGGTCAATAGCCGGCCAGAGCACGCGCCGGTGGTGCAAGTGTTTGACCGGAAAGGGCATTTTTGCTGTAATAGTGGGTTTCCCCGGGTCGCGCTGCGTCGGTGGGCCGTGTCAGGCCGCAGCAACGCTTGCCGACTCTCGCTGAGCCGTCGGTCTTCGTAAGGCCGCGTAAGGCCGGCACCGGCCCTCGCTCAGCGCAATCACTGCCGCCGTTGCCGCGCGCGCAGTTCAGTCAGGAACCAGCATGAAACGCACTTACCAACCTTCCAAAGTCCGCCGTGCCCGTACCCACGGTTTCCTCGTGCGCATGAAGTCACGCGGCGGCCGGGCCGTGCTCAGTGCGCGCCGGGCCAAGGGGCGCAAGCGTCTCGGCCTGTAGTCGCGACCTCGGCGCCGGTGCATGATCGGCCGCCTGCTGCTCAAGGCAGACTTCGAACGCGTGCTCGCCGTGCCGCCTTGTTCGCGTAGCGCTCACTTCGCTTTGCACCACCTGCAGGTGCGTCCTGCGCTATCGAGCCGGTCCGCTGGTCCAGAGATATGCACAGATGGTGCACCGTTTTCAGACCAGGCTGTGGATAAGTCTCGGTGTCGGCATTGGCTCGGCTATGTCATCCCGAAGCGCCATGCCGCCCGCTCGGTGACGCGCAACATGCTGCGCCGGCAAGTGCGTGCCGCGCTGCTGCGCCACCACGAGCGGCTGCGGCCGGGGTTGTGGCTGGTGCGGCTGCGCCAGCCGTTCGCGCGCAGCGCAGGTTTCGTGTCGGCCGACTCGACGGTGCTGCGCGCGGCCGCGTCAGCCGAACTCGAACGCCTGTTCGCGCGGGCTGCGTCCCAGTGCTGATGTCATGAGCCTCGCGCAGCGCGTGCTGATCGTCGTCGTCCAGGGATACCGGCTGCTGTTCAAGCCTTGGCTGGGCAATGCCTGCCGTTTCGAGCCGACCTGTTCGGCCTATGCGCTGCAGGCGCTGCAGCAGCACGGCGCCGTGGCCGGCGGTGCGCTGGCCGCCGGCCGCGTGTTGCGCTGCCATCCGTGGTGCAACGGCGGCTGCGACCCGGTGCCTGCCCAAGTTCCTCCCCTCTTCACGCGGCTCGGCCTGGGCGAGCGCGAGTCCCACAACAAGAAGCTCACATGACGGATATGCGCCGCACCCTGCTCTGGGTGGTCTTCACCATGTCGTTGGTGCTGCTGTGGGACAAATGGACCGTGCACACCGGCCAGCCGTCGATGTTCGGCGCAGGTGGCGGCGCGCGCAGCGCCGCCAGCGCGCCGGCGGCTGCCGCTTCACCCGTGGCCGGCGTGCCGACGGCCGGCACCGCGGCCGTG
>DAORHX010000786.1:0-1705 GCA_035438245.1 Rubrivivax sp. | reverse complement strand
CCGCGGTGCCAGGCCAGCAGCTGGCGCAACGCGTCGGCGCCTTGCAGCAGCACGTCGACCATCGGCGCCGACGGCGGCAACTCATGGCGGCGCAGCCGGTCGAGCAGCGCTTCCATGCGGTGCGTCAGCTCGGCGACGTCGGCGAAGCCGAAGGCCGCCGCGCCGCCCTTGACCGAGTGCGCGCAGCGGAAGATCGCGTGCAGCGTCTCGTCGTCGGTGTCGGCCACGTCCAGCTGCAGCAGCAGCTGCTCGAACTGCTGCAGGTTCTCGGCCGCCTCCTCGAAGAACGCGCCGTGGAACTGCGCCAGGTCGATGCCTGCGGCGCCGGCTGTGCCGGCTGGCTCGGGCGTTCGGAGGCGGTCGTTCATCGGGGCTGGCGCGCGGCGGCACGGCGGGCACGCACGCTGCGCCAGTGTCGGCGTGGCGCGCGCGGTGCAAAGCGCCGATGTGCGGGGTGTTTCGCGGCCACACGCCGCCGCCCGGCTCAACTTCGGCGCGCACCATCCGATATGGATCCAGCGCCATGCGCGCAGGAGGCAGCGAAGATGAGCGATCCCGCCCAGATGAGGTTCCTGGTCGTCGACGATTTTTCGACGATGCGGCGCATCGTGCGCGGGCTGCTCAAGGAGATCGGCTGCCCGCAGATCGGCGAGGCCGAGGACGGCTCGCAGGCGCTGGAGATGCTGAAGACGCAGCATTTCGACTTCGTCGTCTCCGACATCAACATGCCGAACATGGACGGCTTCCAGCTGCTGAAGGCGATCCGCGCCGAGCCGGCACTGCGCCACCTGCCGGTACTGATGGTCACCGCCGAAGCGCGCAAGGAGGACATCGTGCTGGCCGCGCAGAGCGGCGCGTCCGGCTACATCGTCAAGCCGTTCAGCAAGGCGACGCTGCAGGACAAGGTGCAGCGCATCCTCAACAAGCTGGCGGTGGCGGCATGAACGGCGTGCCCGACGGCGGCGCCCGGCCCGAGCTGCTGCGCCAGCTCGGCCAGATCACGCGCCAGCTGCACGAGGCGCTGCAACAGCTGGGCGTGATGCCGAAGCTGCAGCAGTCGGCCGAAGGGCTGCCCGACGCGCGGCGGCGGCTGGACTACATCACGCACAAGAGCGGCGATGCCGCGCAGCGTGTGCTCGGTGCGGTCGAGCAGGCCAAGCACGAGCAGCGCCTGCTGCAGGCCGCGGCGCGCGAACTGCTGCAGCACGACGGCGCCTGGCCGGCGGCACGCGTGCGCGACTTTGCCGCCAGCGTCGAAGCCGCCAGTGCGCGCGTCGACCAGCAGCTGACCGACATCATGCTGGCGCAGGACTTCCACGACCTGACCGGCCAGGTCGTGGCCAAGCTGGTCACGCTGGTCGTCGACCTGGACGACAGCCTGCGCCAGCTGCAGGTGCACGCGGCCGCGCGCGAAGCGTCGGTCGCGCCCGGCGCCGACGTGCTGCACAGCCAGCACGAGGTCGACGAACTGCTGGCGCAGCTCGGCGTCTGAGGGCGGCGCGCGATGCTGAAGACGGTGCGCGTCGAGCAGCTGCGGCTGGGCATGTTCCTGCATGCGCTGCCAGGCAACTGGCTCGAACACCCGTTCTGGAAGACACGCTTCGAGCTGCGCGACGCGGCCGACCTGGCGCGGCTGCGCGCCAGCGGCGTGCCGCAGTGCGTGATCGACACCGCGCGCGGCCTCGACGTCGATGCGGCGGCGGCG
>DAORHX010000785.1:0-1709 GCA_035438245.1 Rubrivivax sp. | reverse complement strand
CTGGTGAACCACGGCGGCACCGAGATGGGCCAGGGCCTGAACACCAAGGTGGCGCAGGTGGTGGCGCACGAACTCGGCATCCCGCTGGCGCGCGTGCGCTGCAGCGCCACCGACACCAGCAAGGTCGCCAACACCTCGGCCACCGCCGCATCGACCGGCAGCGACCTGAACGGCAAGGCGGCACAGGACGCGGCGCGGCAGATCCGCGAACGGCTGGCGGCGCTGCTGGCCAAGACCCGGGGCATCGAGTCGAAGAGCGTGCGCTTCGAAGGCGGCCGTGTGCGCGCCGGCGGCGTGGAGCTGAGCTTCGACGAACTGGTCGCCCAGGCCTACGTGGCCCGCGTGCAGCTGTGGAGCGACGGCTTCTATGCCACGCCGGGGCTGCACTGGGACCGCGCGACGCTGACCGGCCGGCCGTTCTACTACTTCGCCTACGGCGCGGCGGTCAGCGAGGTGGTGATCGACACGCTGACCGGCGAATGGAAGCTGCTGCGCGCCGACCTGCTGCACGACGTCGGCCGCTCGCTGAACCCGGCCATCGACATCGGCCAGGTCGAGGGCGCCTTCGTGCAGGGCATGGGCTGGCTGACCACCGAGGAGCTGGTCTGGCACCCGCAGACCGGCGCGCTGCTGACGCATGCGCCGAGCACCTACAAGATCCCCACCGCCAACGACGTGCCGGCGGCGTTCCACACCCGGCTGTTCGACAACGGCAACGTCGAGGACAGCATCCACCGCAGCAAGGCGGTGGGCGAGCCGCCGCTGCTGCTGCCGTTCAGCGTGTTCTTCGCCCTGCGCGACGCGGTGTCGGCGGCGGGCGGGCATGCGCGGCAGCCGGCGCTGAGCGCCCCGGCTACACCGGAGGCGATCCTGCGGGCGGTGGATTCGGTGCGCTGAAGGGCTCGGCGCGAAGCGGGCGAACGAAGTCCACTACCTTCGCCGCAGAGGAAGGCCCTTGGCTTGCATTTCTCTGCGAAAGCTCTGCGTACGCTGCGGTGAATGAACCGGTCAGGCCGCGGCGAGCAGCGGGCCCGGCGCGACCTTCAGCGTGACGCGGCCTTCGTGCCAGGCGCGGTCGAAGTCGCCTTCGATGCGGCGCAGGTCGGGCGGGCTCTCGGCATGCGCGGCGACGATGCCCACCGCGCGGTTGCGACCCTGGTTCTTCGCGGTGTACAGCGCCATGTCGGCCAGGTTGATGGCCTGCTCCCACGCCACCGGCAGCGTGTGCGGCGGCAACGGAAAGCGTGCATAGCCGATCGACACGGTGACGCGCACCGGCTCGCCCTGCACCACCACCGGGCGCTCGCCGATGTGGCGCAGCACCCGCTCGGCCAGCGTTTCCACCTGGTCGGGCGGCACCTGCAGCGCCAGCACGAGGAACTCCTCGCCGCCCCAGCGCACCACCAGGTCGTCCCCGCGCACCGCTTCGTTCAGCCGCCTCGCCACCTCGCACAGCACGATGTCGCCGGCGGCATGGCCGTGGCCGTCGTTGACATGCTTGAAGTGATCGATGTCGATCAGCAGCAGTGCGCCGTCGAAGCCGTCGCCGGCGCCGAAGGCCCGCGCGGCCTGCATCACCGTCAGGAAGTGGCGCCGGTTGGCCAGGTGCGTCAGCGGGTCGCGCTCGCTCTGGGTGCGCAGCGCCTGCTGGCTGGACACGAGCTGGCGCCGCGTGCGCCGCACGCGCCGGTACAGCAGCGCCACCGCCG
>DAORHX010000784.1:0-1712 GCA_035438245.1 Rubrivivax sp. | reverse complement strand
GTCGAGCAGCGCGCCGTGCCCGGCGGCAAGGCGCGCAGCCTGCAGGTGCCGGGCTCGGCGCTGCCGCCGAAGCAGCCGCTGCCGGGCGAACACGGCTTTCGCTTCTTCCCGCACTTCTACCGCCACATCGTCGACACCATGGCGCGCACGCCGGTGGGCAGCGGCAACGCGGCGCAGCACCTGGTCGAGGCGCAGCGCGAGATGCTGGCCATCGCCGGCCATCCGCCGATCACCCTGCCGACGCAGCAGCCGAAGACCGCCGGCCAGTTCGTCACCGACCTGGTGGCCGCGCTGATGACCATGCCGACGCTGCGTGCGGTCGGGCTGGTCGAGGCCGATTTCGTCTTCTTCGCCTGGCGCCTGTGGGAACTGATGACCACCTGCCCGCAGCGCGCGCTGCGCGACTTCGAGAACCAAAGCTGGTGGGACTTCATGCAGGCCGACGCACATTCGCAGGCCTTCCGCCAGTTCTTCGTCGAAGGCGTGACGCGCTGCCTGGTCGCCGCCCGGGCGAAGGTGGCCAACGTGCGTGCCGGCGGCCTGGTGCTGACGCAGCTCGTCTACAGCGCCTTCGATGCCACGCCGGGCATGGACCGCCTGCTCGATGGCCCGACCAGCCCGGTGTGGATCGACCCCTGGGCCGCCTGGCTCGCCGGGCGCGGCGTGGATTTCCGTTTCGGCGAGCGCGTCGCGGCGATCGCCTGCGACGGCCGCCGCGTCACCGGCGTGCAGGTGGTGCCGGCGGCGGGGGCGCCGCCGCACACGCTGGTGGCCGACCACTACGTCTGCGCGCTGCCGATCGAATACACCGCGCCGCTGCTGTCGGCGCAGCTGCTGGCGGCCGACCCGTCGCTGGCCGGTATCGCGCGCATCGCCGGCAACGTCTACGACATGACCGGCATCCAGTTCTACCTGGCGCCCGACGTGCCGCTGGTGCACGGCCACCTGCTGTTCGCCGACTCGCCGTGGGCGCTGACCGGCATCTCGCAGCGCCAGTTCTGGCCGTCGATCGACTTCACGCAGCTGGGCGACGGCCGCGTCGAGGGCATCCTCTCGGTCGACATCTCGGACTGGGACACGCCAGGGATCGTGGTGGTCGATCTGCAGGCCCCGCCCGGGCCCGACGGGCGCCGGCCGTGCAAGACCGCCCGCCAATGCACGCGCGACGAGGTGGCGCTCGAGGTCTGGACGCAGATGCGCGTGAGCCTGACCGCGGCCAGCGGCGTCAACCCGTTGCCGCCGCAGCCGCCGCGCTCGTTCATCGACCCGGGCATGGTGTTCGCGCCGACGCCGGTGAGCAACGACAGCCGGCTGTTCGTCAACCAGGTCGGCAGCTGGCCGCACCGGCCCGACGCGGCCACGCGCATCCCGAACCTCTTCCTGGCCAGCGACTACGTGCGCACCGACACCAACCTAGCGACGATGGAGGCGGCCAACGAAGCCGCGCGGCGCGCGGTCAACGCGCTGCTGCAGGCCACGGGCTCGACCCAGCCGCCGTGTCAGTTGTGGCCGCTGCCGCTGCCCGACGCGCTGAAGCCTTTCGTCGACGCCGACCGGCGGCGCTTCGACCTCGGCCTGCCGTGGACCGGGGCGCTGATCTGATCCGCGCCGTGTCTACCCGTTCGCGCTCGGACACAAGGAACCGGGAGACAGCTGCCGGCGCAAAGCGGAATATCAGAAGTCCGCTGTCCGTGTGGAAAGCCGGCGCGGCA
>DAORHX010000783.1:0-1727 GCA_035438245.1 Rubrivivax sp. | reverse complement strand
GGTGCTGGCCGCGCACACCGGTTGACGATGGCCGACCTCGCCCCTTGGGCCAGCGACGCGCGCCGCTCGCGCGGCCGGCGCATCGCCGAGCCGCAGCTGGCTGCCGAGCAGGCCTGGCGCATCGACCGCGAGCGCATCGTCCACTGCACCGCGTTCCGCCGGCTGGTCTACAAGACGCAGGTCTTCCTCAACCATGAAGGCGACCTGTTCCGCACGCGCCTGACGCATTCGCTGGAAGTGGCGCAGCTGGCGCGCTCGATGGCGCGGCAGCTGCAGCTGGACGAAGACCTGGTCGAGGCGATCGCGCTGGCGCACGACCTGGGCCACACCCCCTTCGGCCATGCCGGCCAGGATGCGCTGCACGAGTGCATGCGCGAGCACGATGGCTTCGAGCACAACCTGCAGAGCCTGCGTGTCGTCGATGTGCTGGAGCAGTGCCATGCCGCCTTCGACGGGCTGAACCTGTCGTTCGAGACGCGCGAGGGCATCCTGAAGCACTGTTCGCGCCGCGATGCCGAGCGACTGCAGCGCGCTGAGCCGGGTGGCGTCGGGCTGCGCTTCCTGCAGGGCGAGCAGGCCTCGCTCGAGGCGCAGCTGGTGAACCTGGCCGACGAGATCGCCTACAGCGCGCACGACATCGACGACGGCGTGCGCTCCGGGCTGATCACCGCCGAACAGCTGCTGGAGGTGCCGCTGTACCGCGGCTGCCAGGACGAGGCGCTGGGCGCATGCCCGGCGCTGGCGCAGGCCGCGCCGCGGCGGCTGCTGTTCGACAGCGTGCGCCGCCTGCGCGAGGTGCTGGCGGCGGACCTGGTGGCCACGACACGGCAGCGGCTGGCCCGGCACGCGCCCGCCGATGCCGATGCGGTGCGGCGCGCACCGCCGCTGGTCGCCTACAGCGCAGCGGTGCGCGAATCCGGCGACGTGCTGAAGCGCTTCCTGTCGCAGCAGCTGTACCGCCACCCGCAGGTGCGGCGCAGCACCGACCGCGCGCGCCAGGTGGTGCGCGAGCTGTTCGCGGCCTATGTGCAGCGGCCCGCGCAGATGCCGGCCGAGCACGCGACGCAGGCGCCGCGCGAGCGCGCGGTGGCCGACTACATCGCCGGCATGACCGACCGCTTCGCGCTGCGCGAGCATCAGCGGCTGACGGGCCGCGTGCTGTTCGCCGAACCCGTCTGAGAGCCTGTGGAGCATTCCGCCACGCCCGCTCGTGCGCCCCAAACAGCGCCGCTCGTCGTTGCAAATGCTCGCCGTAGCCCAGGCTACGTCTGCGCTTTGCGCCTAGATCGGCACCGTTTGGAGCACCCGCTCGGACGCGCCGGAATGCTCCACAGGCTCTGAGGTCGGCGATGGCGCGGCTGCCCCGGCTGGTCGTCCCCGGCTGCGCGCATCTGCTGCTGCAGCGGGGCGCGAGCGGCCGGCCGGTGTTCGTCGACGACGAGGACCGCCGCGCCTACCTGGCGGCGCTGCGCGACGCGCTGCGCGAGCACGAGCTGCCGCTGCATGCGTACGCGCTGCTCGACGATGCCGTGCTGCTGCTGCTGCGTCCGCCGTCGGAGCTCGGCTTGAGCCGGGCGATCCAGTCGCTGGGGCGGCGCTACGTGGCCGGGTTCAATCGCCGCCACGGCCGCAGCGGCACGATCTGGGACGGCCGCTTCCGCGCCGGCGTGGTGCAGGAAGGCCCGCCGACGCTGCAGGCCCTGCTGCTGGTCGACACGGCGCCGCTG
>DAORHX010000782.1:0-1728 GCA_035438245.1 Rubrivivax sp. | reverse complement strand
CGGGCGCGTACAGCGTCATCAGCGGCCGGCCCGGCAGCGCCATGTCGCCCTGGGAAACCGGCACCTCGGCGATGACGCCGTCGTAGGGTGCCACCAGCACATGCAGGCCCGACTGCGTGCGCGCCGCGCCGGCCTGCGCCTGCAGCGCCGCGGCCTGCGCCGTGGCGGCCTTGAACTGCGACTCGGCGCGCTCCAGCGCCGCCTGGCTGATGTAGTCCTTCTGGTGCAGCTGGCGCTGGCGCTCGACGTCCTTGGTGGCCACCTCCAGCGTGGCCTGGGCGGCGCGCACCTGCGCGGCGCTGGCGCTCGCGCTGTGCTCGGCGCTGCGCGCGTCGATGCGCGCCAGCACCTGGCCGGCCTTGACGCTGTCGCCGGCCTTGACCGGCAGCGCCGTCACCGCGCCCGCCACCTGCGCGGCAATCGCCGTGTGGCGCAGCGCCTCGACCACGCCGTCGAAGCCGCTGCTCGACGCCTGCGCCGAGCTGCGCACCGGCGCGGTGGCCAGCGCCGAACTGCTCGTCGGCGCGTTGCCCGGCGCCGAACTGTGCGTCGGCGCGGTGCCCGGCGCCGGTGCGGCGGCGCCGGCCGTGTGCAGCGGCAGCAGCACGGCCAGTGCGGTCAGCAAGGTCAGGCGTGGGGTGCGCGATGCCATGAGCGGGCTCTTGTGCAGGACGTCGGGTTGGAGTTATTATTTGCGCATCCACGCAACTAGTCAAGCACACAATTGCTTGATCTTGCGCAAGAACCGAGCCGCTCAGGCATGATGTCGTCCTTACCGCCCCCCGCGTGTGCACGCATGCAAGATCTGCCCAAGGAAGCCCTGGACCAGGTGGCTTCGTACTTCCAGGCGCTGTCCGAGCCGACGCGCCTGGCGCTGCTGAACCAGCTGCGCGCCGGCGAGCGCAACGTCGGCGAGCTGGCGCAGGCCAGCGGCTTCACCACCGCCAACGTGTCGCGCCACATGGCGCTGCTGACCGCGCGTGGCCTGGTGGCGCGCGAAAGCCGCGGCACCAGCGTCTACTACCGCATCGCCGACGCGTCGGTCTACCAGCTGTGCGATCTGGTGTGCGGCAACCTGGCACGCCAGTACGAGCGCAGCGCGCCCGAACGCGCGCTGTTCACCCTGCCCGGGCCGCCGCGCGGCACGCGCCGGCGTTCCGCCTGAGCCGGCATGCATGGACACGCTGCAGCGTTTCGTCGACGCCCAGGCCCCGGTGTTCGATGCCGTGCTGCGCGAACTGGCGCAGGGGCACAAGCGCAGCCACTGGATGTGGTTCGTCTTCCCGCAGCTGCGCGCGCTGGGCCGCAGCGCCACGGCGCAGCTCTACGGCCTCGCGTCGCTGGACGAGGCGCGTGCCTATGCCGGCCACGCGCTGCTCGGGCCGCGGCTGCGGCAATGCACGCAGTGCGTGCTGGACGTGCAGCGCCGCAGCGCGCTGCAGATCTTCGGCATGCCCGATGCGCTGAAGTTCTGCTCGTCGATGACGCTGTTCGAACGCGCGGCGCCGCACGAGGCGCTGTTCCCGCAGGCCCTGGACAAGTACAGCGACGGCCGGCGCGATGCGCTGACGCTGGCGCTGCTGCCCCCCGCTTGACCCCACGACAGGAGGATCCATGAGTACGCACACCCTGCCGCCGCCGGTGGCTCCGTTGCCCGCGCAGGCCGGCGACCCCGACCGCCGCACCTGGCTGATCGCCACCTCGGCCGCCGGCGGTGTGGCGGCGGCG
>DAORHX010000781.1:0-1735 GCA_035438245.1 Rubrivivax sp. | reverse complement strand
GCCGCCGCGCTGCACCTGCGCCGTGCCATCGGACAGCTGCAGCAGCGTCACGCCCAGCGCACTTTCGCCGACAGCCAGCGTGCGCGGCTGGCCGTCGATGATCAGCAGCGCCTTCGCTCCCATGCTGCCGGCCAGCGTCACGCCCTGCGCGCCCGCGGCGACGGCCGCGCCCAGCAGCACGGCGCTACAGATCAAGCGGCGCGGTGGCATCAGTCGCGGAAGTTGTCGAAGCCGAGCGGCAGGTCGGTGACCTCGCGCTTGAGCAGCGCGATGGCCGACTGCAGATCGTCGCGCTTGGCGCCGCTGACGCGCACCGCGTCGCCCTGGATCGAGGCCTGCACCTTCAGCTTGCTCTGCTTGACCACGCCCTGGATGCGCTTTGCCGCCTCGCCGTCGATGCGGGTCTTCACCGGCACGAGCTGCTTGACCTTGTCGCCGCCGAGCTTCTCGAGCTTGGTGCTCAGGTCGACGAAACGCACGTCGACGCCGCGCTTGCTGAGCTTGGCGAGCAGGATGTCGCGCACCTGGCCGAGCTGGAAGTCGCTGTCCGCATACAGCGTGAGCGAGCGTTCCTTGCCCTTGTCGGCGAGCTCGATGCGCGCGTCCGAACCCTTGAAGTCGAAGCGTGTGCCGATCTCCTTGTTGCTCTGCTCTACCGCATTGCGCAGTTCCACCAGATCGGGTTGCAGAACGGTGTCGAAGCTGGGCATGGCCGACGGTCTCGAGGGGAAGTGAGCGAAAATTCTGCCATGGTGCAACCGCATACGGAACTGCCGAACAAGCTGCACATCGAACGCCGCGCGAATCTGCGTGCGTTCAACAGCTTCGGCCTGCCGGCGACGGCCGCGACGCTGGTGCGTCTGGGCAGCGAAGCCGACGTGCGCCGTGTCGTCGACCACCCCGAGCTCGGCCGTGCGCCCAAGCTGATCCTCGGCGGCGGCAGCAACCTGGTGCTGACGCGCGATGTCGGCGCGGTGGTGTTGAAGGTCGAGATCCGCGGGCGCCGGCTGGTGGCGCAGCACGACGACGCCTTCATCGTCGAAGCCGGCGCCGGCGAGACCTGGCATGACTTCGTCGCCTGGACGCTGCAGCAGGGCTGGCCCGGCCTGGAGAACCTGGCGCTGATACCGGGCCTGGTCGGTGCCGCGCCGGTGCAGAACATCGGCGCCTATGGCGTCGAGCTGGCCGACCGCTTCGATTCGCTCGACGGGGTCGACCTGGTCACCGGTCGCAACGTCACGCTCGATGCGCGCCAGTGTGCCTTCGGCTACCGCGACAGCGTGTTCAAGCACGGGCTGGCCGGCAAGACGCTGATCACGCGCGTGCGCTTCAGGCTGCCGCGACCCTGGGCGCCGGTGCTCGGCTATCTGGAGCTGCAGCGGCGCGTACACGACACCGGCATCGGCGCACCCGATGCGCACACCGTGTTCGACTGGGTGTGCGCGATCCGCCGTGCCAAGCTGCCCGACCCGCTGCACATCGGCAATGCCGGCAGCTTCTTCAAGAACCCGGTCGTCAGCGCCGAGCAGTGCCGCGACATCATCGGCCGCGACCCGTCGGTGGTGCACTATCCGCTGCCCGACGGCAGTGCCAAGCTGGCCGCCGGCTGGCTGATCGACGCCTGCGGCTGGAAGGGCAAGTCGATCGGCCGCGCCGGCGTCTACGAGCGCCAGGCGCTGGTGCTGGTGAACCGCGGCGGCGCCATCGGCGCCGAGGTGCTGACGCTGGCGCGCGC
>DAORHX010000780.1:0-1745 GCA_035438245.1 Rubrivivax sp. | reverse complement strand
GTTGCAGCCCCAGGCATTGCGCGGCGCCGACGCGGCGGCGAGGCTGCTCGCCGACACCGTGCAGCACCGTCGCCGGCTGTGCGTGGTGGCCGACTACGACTGCGACGGCGCCACCGCCTGCGCCGTGCTGCTGCGCGGCATGAAGCTGCTCGGCGCGCAGCCCGACACGCTGCACTACGTGGTTCCCGACCGCGCGCTGCACGGCTATGGGCTGACGCCGGCGATCGTCGAGCTGGCGCTGGCCAAGGACCCGCGGCTGCTGGTCACGGTCGACAACGGCATCGCCAGCTTCGACGGCGTCGCGCATGCGCGTGCGCGGGGGCTGCAGGTGCTGATCACCGACCACCACCTGCCGGCCAAGGACGGCGAGCAGGTGCGGCTGCCCGAGGCCGACGTCATCGTCAACCCGAACCAGCCGGCCTGCAGCTTCCCCAGCAAGACGCTGGCCGGCGTCGGCGTCGTCTTCTACGTGCTGCTGGCCACGCGCGCCGAGCTGCGTGCGCGCGGGGTCTTCGACGCCGCCGCGCAGCCGCGGCTCGATGCGCTGCTCGACCTGGTGGCGCTGGGCACGGTGGCCGACGTGGTGCGGCTCGATGCCAACAACCGGCGGCTGGTGGCGCAGGGGCTCAAGCGCATCCGCGCCGGGCGCATGCACTGCGGCGTGGCGGCGCTGTTCCAGGTGGCGGCGCGCGACCCGCGGCGCGCTTCGGCCTTCGACTTCGGCTTCGCGCTCGGGCCGCGCATCAATGCCGCGGGCCGGCTGTCGGACATGACGCTGGGCATCGCATGCCTGCTGGCGGACGACGCGGCACACGCGCTGCAGCTGGCGCAGGCGCTGGATGCGATCAACCGCGAGCGGCGCGAGGTCGAGTCCGGCATGCACGAGCAGGCGCAGGCCTGGCTGGAAAGGCTGCTGCCGGCCGAGGACAGCGTGATGCCCAACGCGCTGGCGCTGTTCGACCCGGCCTTCCACGAAGGCGTGGTCGGCATCGTCGCCGGGCGGCTGAAGGACCGGCTGCACCGGCCGGCCTTCGTCTTCGCGCGCGGCGCCGACGGCTGGCTGAAGGGATCGGGGCGCTCGATCGCCGGCTATCACCTGCCCGACGCGCTCGACCTGGTGGCCAAGCGCCACCCTGCGCTGCTGCGCCGTTTCGGCGGGCACGCGATGGCGGCGGGTTGCAGCCTGGCCGAGCAGGACCTGGACACCTTCGACCGCGCGCTGCAGCAGGTGGCCGGCGAATGGCTGGATGCCGCGGCCCTGACGCGCACCTTGCGCACCGACGGGCCGCTGGCCGTCGAATGGTTCAACGCCGAGACCGCGGCGATGCTCGATGCCCAGGTGTGGGGCCAGGGTTTCGAGCCGCCGCTGTTCTGCGACGAGGTGGAGGTGCTGCAGCAGCGGCTGGTCGGCGACAAGCACCTGAAGCTGCGCGTGCGCCACGGCGGCGCGCTGCGCGACGCGATCTGGTTCGGCCATGCCGAGCCGGTCGCCGCACGCGTGCGCCTGGCCTACCGCCTGGCCGTCGACGAGTGGCAGGGCCAGCAGCGCGTGCAGATGGTCGTGCAGGCGGCAGGGTGACGCGCGCATGAGGCAGCATCACGGCATTGCAACGAGGGCACCCATGCGCCGGAACCTGATCCTGTGGTGGTGCGCGCTGCTGCTGGGCCCGGCG
Source organism: Rubrivivax sp. (assembly GCA_035438245.1). GTDB lineage: Bacteria > Pseudomonadota > Gammaproteobacteria > Burkholderiales > Burkholderiaceae_C > Rubrivivax. The sequence continues at coordinate 72 of DAORHX010000780.1, read as the reverse complement.
CAGGCCGCCGAACCCAAGGCGGTCAGCGTGGCACGCGGCCTGGCCAACCCCTGGGCGGTGGCCTTCCTGCCC
>DAORHX010000779.1:0-1761 GCA_035438245.1 Rubrivivax sp. | reverse complement strand
GGCTTGCCGGTCAGGCCGCGCACCGACAGGCGCATCTCCTCGAGCGCCTCGCGCGCCAGCGTGCTGATGCGCTCGGACTCGCTGGTGTGCACGATGGTCAGCAGCTTGGCGCCGAGGTCGTCGTGCAGGTCGGCGGCGATGCGCTTGCGCTCGCGCTCGGTGACCTTCTCGACGCGCAGCTCGGCCAGCTGCGCGAAGTTGCGCTCGATCTCGGCGGTGGCCTCGGTGATGCGCAACTCGAGCTGCGCCTTGCCCGGTTCGGTGGCCTGCGGCGCGTGCCCGTGCTGCTGCAGCAGCCGCAGCCCGACCAGTGCCAGCGTCAGCGGCGTGACCAGCTGCGCCAGCTGCACCGGCAGGCCGCGCAGGCCGAAGGTCTGCGCGGTGTACTCGACGCCGAGCGCCAGCGCGATCACCACCAGCGGCAGCACGGTTGGCCACGACAGGCGTGCGCGATGCCGGTGCTGCGTGCGCAGCAACACGGCCGCGGCGGCCAGCAGCTGCAGCGCCAGCAGCAGCGTCCAGCCGCTGGCCATCGCATACAGCCGCTGCGGGCCGGCCAGCAGCAGGCTCGCCGGCATCAGCACGCTCTGCAGCGCCAGCGCCGTGTCGACCCTGCGCCAGCGCAGCTGCGCCTGGCGCAGCAGGAACTGCACGCCGGCCCAGGTGATGAGCGGCAGCAGCGCGCACAGCAGCAGCTCGGTCACCGCGTTGTCGAACGGCAGCTCGCGCAGCCACAAGCGCGATTCGAGCGCGGCCCAGCCGAGCGAGAGCGCGCCGAACCAGGCCAGGTGGCGTTCGCGAGGGTGCCGCCAGCCGAGCACGAGCAGGTAGCCGCCGATCAGCAGCAGCGCCACGCCGAGGGCCTGCGGCAGCGCGACGTTGAGCGCGTGCTGGCGGGCATGGCGGGCGGCCAGCAGCGACTGCGGCCCGATCTGCAGCTCGGACAGCATGCCGGCGCGATGGCGCGAGGCCACCGTGGGCAGCGCGTGGCCGACCACCTTCAGGTCGAGCGTGTTCGTTCCCGGGGCGAGCAGCGCCGCCGGCAGGTCCAGCCGTTGCGGATGGTTGCAGTTGCGCGTCACCGGTTCGGCCATGCGCCCGCCGCGGTGCACGAGCTGGCCGTTCAACCGGACTTCGACATTGGTGCAGACCTGTTCGATGTACAGCGCGAGCGGATCGGCGGGGTCGCGCCCATCCGGCGCGCTGAAGCTCACGCGATACCACACCGGCCCGTTGCTGCCCGGGCGACTGAGCGACCATTCGTCGGGCAGCTCGACCGGTGCCGCTGGCAACTCGGCCGGAAACACCGCGGCGGCGGACACCACCGCCTGGGCGGACTGCAGCGCGGTGGTCTGCGCCAGCGCCGCGGTTGCGCCGAGCCACAGCGCCAGCAGGCCCAGCAGTGCCGTCAGCCAGCGTGAGCGTGCGCGTCCGTGGCCGCACAGGCGGCCCCGGGCGGTGGGCTTCGGGCAGGGGCATCGCATCGCGGCGACGATTGTGCAGGATGGGCACCGCGCGACGGGGCGGCGACAATGTGCGCTTGTTCCGCTTCGCCGGCTTGCCCGAGCCGCCGCTGATTCGCGCCGTGATCCTGCGCCACGCCTTCACGCCGGTCGACAACGTCCGGCTCGCCCACCTGTGCGGCCCGATGGACGAGCACCTGCGCCGCATCGAGCGCGCGCTCGGCGTGCGCATCTCGCGCCGCGGCGAGCGGCTGCGCATCGAAGGCGAGCGCGACGCCGCGCAGGCGGCGCTGGCGCT
>DAORHX010000778.1:0-1763 GCA_035438245.1 Rubrivivax sp. | reverse complement strand
CCGAGATGTCGAGCTCGGCCATGATCTTCAGCCGGCTGATCAGCGCCGCGTGCAGTGCGCGGTTCGGCTGCACCACCTCGCGCAGCAGGCCGTCGATGCGGAAGCGCACCGCGCTGCTGCGCTCGTAGGGCTCGATGTGGATGTCGCTGGCGCCGTCCTTCACCGCCTGCGTCAGCAGCGCGTTGAGCATGCGGATGATCGGCGCGTCGTTGCTGGCTTCGAGCAGGTCCTCCACCGCCGGCAGGTCCTGCATCAGCCGGCTCAGATCGACCGCGCTCTCCACCTCGCCGACCACGGTGGCGGCGCTCGATTCGGCGCCGGCGTAGGCCGCGGCGATGCGCTGGGCCAGTGTCGCCGCCGGCTCGCGCTCGTAGGCGTCGATGTCGAACAGCCGGTTGACCTCGGACAGCGCGCTGCCCGGCGTGGTCTCGGCCGCCCACAGCAGCAGCTGCGTGCCGTCGTCCTCGAGCAGCAGCGTGTTCGCCTTGGCGAAGGCGTAGGGCAGCGGATGGCGGGTGCCCACGGCGGCCTACGGTCTGGCGGGCTCGGATGCGGCGGGGGCCACGGGCGCGGCCGGCTGCGGGTCCGGCCACGACAGCGGCGGCGGGACCGTGCCGCTGCGCAACGGCGAGGCCGGCGCGCTCGGCGGCACCCCGGGGGCCACCGGCGCGTCGTTGATCGGCATGATCATGCGCTGCGGCGGCTGGCCGACGCCCTGCTGCGTGGCGCGGATCAGGTCGTAGCGGCTCATCGACAGCGCGCTCAGGTCCTCCTGGTTGCGCACGATGATCGGCCGCAGGAAGACCATCAGGTTGCTCTTGGTGCGCGTGCGGCTGTCGTAGCGGAACAGCGCGCCGATGCCGGGGATGTCGCCGAGGAACGGCACCTGCTGCACGCTGCCGCCGTATTCGTCCTTCAGCAGGCCGCCGAGCACCATGATCTGGCCGTCGTCGACGACCACGGTGGTCTCGATCGCGCTCTTGTCGGTGGTCAGCCCCTGCGGCGAGGTGCGGCTGGACGGCACCACGCGCGAGTCCTCCTGGTAGATGACCAGCCGGATCGTGCCGCCTTCGCCGATCTGCGACTTGATGCGCAGCGTCAGCCCGACGTCCTTGCGCTCGATCGTCTGGAACGGGTTGTTCGCACCCGAGGTGCCGGTGGTGAACGAGCCGGTGATGAACGGCACGTTCTGGCCGACGACGATCTTCGCTTCCTCGTTGTCCAGCGCCACCATGTTGGGCGTGGCCAGGATGTTGGCGTTGGCCTTGGTTTCCAGGAAGCGTGCCAGCGCGGCGATGTTCCACAGGTCGCCGACCTTCTGCAGCACGCCGAAGTTCAGCCCCGCCGGCACGGCGACCGAGGCCAGCCCGGTGCGCCCCTGGTTGATCGCCGTCGTCAGGTTGACGATGTTGTCCGTGCCGGTGTAGTTGGTGCCGCCGACGTAGTTGGTGTTGCTGTTCTGGTCGCCGGAGATGGCCTGCCACTGCACGCCGATCTCGGCCGCCTTGTCGGCATCGACCTTGACGATCAGCGTCTCGATGTAGACCTGCGCGCGGCGCGAATCGAGCCGGTCGATGACGTTGCGCAGCTGCCGGTACAGCGGCTCGGGCGCGGTGATGATCAGCGAGTTGGTGGCCGGGTCGGCCTGGATGAAGCCGCCGGTGGACGGGCTGGCCGACGCCGCCACCGGCGTGGTCGACGGCGTGGCGGCCGACTGGGTGTCGCCCGTGCGCATCGGCTGCGGCGTCGTGCCGGAGAGGCCG
>DAORHX010000777.1:0-1765 GCA_035438245.1 Rubrivivax sp. | reverse complement strand
CGCCGAGCAGCCGCTGCAGCCGCGGGTCGACCACCGCCACGCTCATGCCGGCGCGAAGCGCCGGTCGGGGTCGGCCTCGCGCTGCTTGGCGCGGCCGTCCCAGCTCCAGCGCGACACGAACACCGCGTCGATGCCCTCGCGCCGCTGCAGCTGGCAGATGGCAACGCCGGGCAGCTCGGCATAACAGGCCCACTCGCGCTCGCTGGTGATGACGAAGTCGAGGTCGAACTCGCGGATCAAGCCCATGCAGTGCGCCCGCGCGGCGTCGTCGATGCCGGCGAAGGCTTCGTCGAGCAGCATCAGCCGCGGCGCCAGCGTGTGGCTGCCCTGGCTGTAGAAGCTCGACACCGCGGCGAACAGCGGCACCGTCAGGCCGAGCGCGCGCTCGCCGCTGGAGGCCGGGCCGGACAGGCGGCGCCACTGCCCGTCCTGCCAGCGCTCGACGCGGAAGCGGTGCCAGTGGCGGTAGTCGAGCGCACGCGCCAGCTGCTCGAGCAGGCTGCCGCCGCCGTCCCGGCCCAGGCCGAGGTCGGCACGCTCGCGCTCGGCGGCGATGCGCTGCTGCAGCATCGCGCCGACCACGCGCCGGTCCTCGGCCGACCACAGGTCGGCGCTGGTGTTGAGCAGCCGCTTGCGCGCCGCCTCCAGACCCACCGGCGCGCCTTCGTCCTCGCCCAGCGGTTGCCACAGCAGGCGAAAGCGCACGCCGGTCGAGGTCGGCCGCTTGTGCAGCTCCTTGTTGATCGCATCGACCTGGCGCTGCGCCGCGTGCAGCAGCCGCTGCAGCTCGGCGGCGATCTCGGCCTGCAGGTGGTTTTCCAGCACCTCGCGTTCGTGCGCGCTGAGCAGCTCGCTGCGCTGCGCGATCTCGTCGGCCAGCCGTGCGGCCAGCCGGTCGGGACGCTCGGGCCGGTTCTGGTAGACGATATGCACGATCAGCCCGAAGTCGCTGGTCTCGGCCGGCGCCTGGTGGCCGAGCGCGCCGAGCGCACGCTGCAGCTCGGTCAGCTCCTCGGTGATCTGCCGCTGCACGCGCGCCCAGGCGGCATCGTCGTCGTCGATGCCGGCAAGCAGCTGTTCGGCGCGGCGCGCCAGCGTCAGCGCCGGGTCGATGGTCCAGGCCGCGCCCAAGTCGGGCAGTTCGAGCTGCGGCAACGCCGCCGACAGCAGCCCGGTGGCGCTGAACTGCTGCAGCCTTGTCACGGCCTGGGCGCGCGCGTCGCTGCGCTGCTGCAGGTCCAGCTCGGCGTCGGTGGCCTTCTGCGCGGCGGCGCCACGGGCCACGCCGGCATCGTTCAGTGCCTTGTGGGCAGCCTTCAGCGTGTTCTCGCCCGCGTTCAGCTCGCTGCGTGCCGCGGCAAGTTGCTGCTGCAGTTCGCCAACCTTGGCGCCGACCGCGTCGCGCAGCACCTGCAGCCGCGAGCGCGCTTCCTCGGCCTCGATGCGGCTGGCGGCGCACTGCTCTTCGCGCTGGCGCACGTCAGCCTCGGCTTCAGCCTCGCGCTCGCACTGCCGCTGCCATGCCGGCAAGGCCAGGCGCAACTCGCGCGTGGCCTGCAGCAGATCACGCTGCGCTTCGTCGAAGCCGTCGAGCGCGGTTTCGATCGGCGGCAGCGCCTCGGCGCTGTCGGGAAGGCGCAGGTCGGCGGCGTCTTGCGCCAGCATCTGGCGCACGGCTCGAGCCGCCTGGTCGGCCGCGCGCAACTGTTCGTCGGCTTGCGCCAGGCGCTCGCGTGCGAGTTGGTAGTCGCGCTCGCACTGCGCC
>DAORHX010000776.1:0-1769 GCA_035438245.1 Rubrivivax sp. | reverse complement strand
TGATCCCGCTGTCGCACGCTGGTTCGAGGCCAGCTTTGCCGCTGCCACGGCCTGCCAGTGCCGCGCCTGCGCGTCGGCGGCATCCTGCGCATCGCCCGGCGCGGCGTCGCGCGCCTCGCGTTCGGCGATGCGCCACAGCAGCGGGTCGATGTGCGGGCCGAGCGCGACGATCAGCCGCGCGATGCGGTCCGAGCGGCGCACCAGGTCGCCGATGAAGCGCTCCAGATAGTCGATCAGCCGGCGCTTGTAGCTGACCACCGCAGCGGCGTCGGCGCGCTGCAACTCGATGCTGCGCGCGATACCGGCCATGAAGGCCTGCGCGTTGTCGGCCAGGCTCTCGAACACGCGCACCAGGTCGCGCAGCGTTTCGTGCACCTTGGCGCTGTCGGGCTCCGCCGCTTCGGCCAGCGCCTGCAGCGCCAGCAGCCGGCTGGCGATGTCTTCGAGGGCCACGGTCTGCAGCTCGGCACGGCGCCGCAGCAGCTGCGCGAACACGGCCAGCGCCGACTCCACCGCCTCGCCGCCGTGCGACAGCCGGTACAGGAAACGCGCGCGGTAGAAGTCGCTCAGGCTGGCGACGCGCGCGGTGTCGGGCTGCGATTCGAGGTTGCCCCAGGCCGCCAGCTGCGCCAGCGCGAGGTTGACGTCCTCGATGCGCGGCATGGCATCAGGCCAGCGCGCCTCGGCCAGCACCTCGTCGGGGCGCAGCTGCAGCCGGTACTGCCGCTTGGCCGCGGCGAAGACGTTCATGATGCAGCGGTAGAACGCCGCCTTTTCGGCGCTGACGTGGCGGAACAGGTCGGCGGAATCGTTCACGGCGCAGGCGGAATGCGCAGGTGCGGGTTGGCGGCGAGCTGACGCATGAAGGGATTGTCGATCAGTCGCGATCTCAGGCCACGCGAGCCTGGGCGTCGCGCGGCGGCATCAGATCCAGCCACCCGCGCTCAAACGCGCCTCGCAGTCGGCCGCGTCGACGAAGTGCAGTGCCTGCCAGCCGGCGCGGTGCGCGGCCCGCACGTTCTCGGCCACATCGTCGATGAACAGCAGCTGCGCCGGATCGGCGCCGAAGCGTCGCGCCGCGGTGTCGAAGATGCCGGGCTCGGGCTTGATCTGGCGCACGCGCGCCGAGATCACGCCGGACTCGAAGCAGCGCAGGAAATCGTGCTCGCGCTCCAGGTGCTCGGCGTACGGCGCCGGCATGTTGGACAGGAAATGCAGCCGCCGGCCCTGTGCATGCAGCCGGCGCAGCAGCGCCACCGTGTCGGGCATCGGCTGCAACTCGGCCGGTACGGCGTCGACCACCGCCTGCACCGCGCTCGTCGGCAGACCGGTGCGCGCGACGATGCGCCGCACCAGCTCGGGCGCTTCGAGCATGCCGCGGTCGAATTCGGCCCAGTCGCCGCCGTAGCCCTGGAAGATGTGCTGCGTGAGGCGCCGCGCGCTGGCGTCGTCGCTGGCATGCTGCGGCAGCACGCGCTGCAGCAGGCGCGGCGGCTGCCAATGGAACAGCACGCCGGCGAAGTCGAAGACGATCCTCAAGCGGCCACCACCGACAAGCCGTGTCCGGCCAGCGACAGCCAGGCCGGCTGGCCCACCTGCCACGGCCGCGCCAGGTCGGGCGAGACGACGAACAGTGCGCCCAGCGCGGTGTGCAGCGTCAGCTCCTGGCAGCTGCCGAGGTAGGCGCATTTGTGCACCGTGGCGGGCAGCGCGGACTCGAGCGCGGTCGGGCTCAGCCGCCAGGCCTCGGGCCGCACCGCCAGCTTCAC
>DAORHX010000775.1:0-1772 GCA_035438245.1 Rubrivivax sp. | reverse complement strand
CGGCTGCACGCTCGACTGTCGCGCGGTGGCGATGAGCGTGGGCTGGTTGTTGTGGCTGGCGCCGCAGCCGCTCGTCGCCGACGGCGCGCGGCGGGGCTGGCGCGATGCCGGCGAGAAGCTGGCGCTGATGCAGGGTTTCGGTCGCATGGGCTTCTTCGAGCGCCGCATCCGCGGTGGCACCGACTGGTGGGACCGGCACATGTTCCAGCTGATGGGCATGGAGCCGGCGCTGCACCCGCCGACGCTCGAGCAGGCGGCGCAACGGCTGCACCCGGACGATCGCGCCCGGCTGGTCGAGCACCACCATCGCTCGATGCGCCAGGCCGGCCGCTACGAACTGCGCTACCGGCTGGTGCTGCCCGACGGGCGGCAGCGCGACGTGCAGGCGCTGACCGAGGTGCGCAACGGCGCCGACGGCCAGCCCGAGACGATGTTCGGCGTGCTCATCGACGACACCGAGGGCGCCGAGCGCGTGCGTGCGCAGCAGTCGGTCAGCGACGAGCTGGGGCGCGCGCTGGAACTGGCGATGGTGTCGGTGTGGCACATCGACCTGCAGCGCCGCCGCATCCACTTCAACGACATCGGCTACCGCATCACCGGTGTCGAGCCGACGCCCGACGGCCTGGACCTCGACTCGATGCGCGCGCTGGCGCATCCGCAGGACCGCCAGGCCGTGGTCGATGCCGCCGCGCAGGCGCTGGCCGGCGACCGCGTGGTCGACGTCGAAGCGCGCTACCGCAACGCCGACGGCAGCTACCGGCACCTGCTGACGCGGCGCGTGGCCGAGCGCGATGCCGACGGCCGCGTGGTGGCGCTGATGGGCGTCTCGCTGGACCAGACCGAACAGATCGCCGCACGCGAGCGTGCGCAGGCGCTGGCGCGGCGCATCCAGCTGGTGGCCGATGCCGCCGGCGTCGGCATCTGGACCATCGACGATGGCGCCGGCAGCGCCGGCGAACAGGTCGAGTGGAACGCGCAGATGTTCCACATCTACGGCTTGCCCCCGGACCAGCCGGCGCCACCGGTGCACGAATGGATGGGCCAGCGCGTGCACGAGTCCGACCGGCAGCGCGTGGCCGACGAACGGCGGCGGGCGCGCCGCGCCGGGCGCTGCGACTTGGAGACCGAGTTCCGCATCGTGCGCCCCGACGGCTCGCTGCGCTGGGTGATGTGCCGCAGCCACCGCGAGGAACGCGACGGGCGCATGCTGCTGCACGGCATCCACCTGGACCTGACGCCGCAGCGCGCGCTGGACGCGCAGCTGCGCATGCACGAACACCGGCTGAAACTGGCGACGCAGAACGCCGGCGTCGGCATCTGGGACCGCGACACCGACACCGGCACGATCTTCTGGGAAGAGCAGATGTACCGGCTGCGCGGGCTGCAGCCCGACGATCCGCGCACGCCGCGCGAGATCGACCAGCAGCTGTTGTCGGCGCGCGCGCAGGAAGAGCGCTGGCAGCGCATCGAACGCCACATGGCCGACGACCGACCCTACGAGTACGAGTTCGAGGTGACGTGGCCCGACGGCTCGAAGCGCTGGCTGGCCAGCACCGGGCGCGCGGTGCGCGACGCCGACGGCAGGGTCTTGCGCATGGTCGGACTGAACTGGGACATCACGCAGCGCAAGCGCGCCGAGGCCGCACAGCGCGAGGCCGCGGCGGCGGAGCAGGCCAGCCGCGCGAAGTCGGAGTTCCTGGCGCGCATGAGCCACGAGCTGCGCACGCCGCTGAACGCGATGCTCGGCTTCGCGCAGCTGCTCGAGCTCGACC
>DAORHX010000774.1:0-1773 GCA_035438245.1 Rubrivivax sp. | reverse complement strand
TTCCTTCAGCAGTTCGGCGGCCAGCGTGCTGCCGCTCGGCGCCGACGCCGCGCCATCGGCAGCCTCCACCTCGCCGATGGCGCGTGCCGGCAGATGCGGCAGCGTGGCCGCCGTTGCCGACGCATCGGACTCGGCGGCCGGCACCGGCCCGGCCCATACCGCGGCGTGCAGGGCCAGCATCGACAGCGCGGCAAAGGTCAGGGTGGGGGTGCGCATCGCGGGGGCATGACAGGCGTTCGGCGCGAATCTAGCGTGCCGCCTCGCGCGCTGCCATGGGGGATGCACCATGGGGCGCAGAAGGCGGCACGCCGCGCCGCTGCCGCACCGCCGCGGCCAGCCGGCGCAGCAGCGCGGCGCTGTCGTCCCAGCCCAGGCAGGCGTCGGTGATCGACACGCCCGGCTGCAGCGGCTGGCCCGGCCGCAGGTCCTGCCTGCCGGGCAGCAGATGGCTCTCGACCATCACGCCGGTGATGCGCCGCTCGCCGGCGCCGATCTGCGCCGCCACGTCGTCGCCGACCTCGATCTGCCGCCGGTGGTCCTTGCGCGAATTGGCGTGCGAGAAGTCGATCATCACCTGCTCGCGCTGCGCCGACGCGCGCAGCACCGCGCAGGCGGCGTCGACTTCGGCGGCGCCGTAGTTCGGCGCGCGGCCGCCGCGCAGGATGACATGGCAGTCGCCGTTGCCGCGCGTCTCGAAGATGGCGGCCTGGCCCATCTTCGTCATGCCCATGAAGGCGTGCGGCGCCTGCGCGGCGATGACCGCGTCGGCCGCCACCTGCACGCCGCCATCGGTGCCGTTCTTGAAGCCCACCGGGCACGACAACCCGCTGGCCAGCTGGCGGTGGCTCTGGCTTTCGGTGGTGCGCGCGCCGATCGCCGCCCAGCTCACCAGGTCGGCGATGTACTGCGGGCTCAGCAGGTCGAGGAATTCGGTGCCCGCCGGCAGGCCCAGCGCGGCCAGCTCGAGCAGCAGCGTGCGCGCGCGGCGCAGCCCTTCGTTGATGCGGAAGCTGCCGTCCAGCCGCGGGTCGTTGATGTAGCCCTTCCAGCCGACGGTGGTGCGCGGCTTCTCGAAATACACGCGCATGACGATCAGCAGTTCGCCCGCCAGCTCGTCGGCCAGCGTGCGCAGCCCGCGCGCGTACTGCAGCGCCTGCTCGTGGTCGTGCACCGAGCACGGGCCGATGACGACGATCAGCCGCGGGTCGACGCCGGCCAGGATGGCGGCGATCTGCGCGCGTGCGCTTTCCACCAGCGCCTGCGCGGCCTCGGGCATCGGCAGTTCGTCCTGCAGCAGCGCCGGCGAGATCAGCGGCCGCACCGCGGCGATGCGCAGGTCGTCGACGCGCGTGCTGTCCTGCGTGGCGGGCCAGCCGGGCGTGGCCAGCGCGCCGACCTCGTGGTCGTGCTGCCAGTCGTCGGGGCGGAGCATGGTGGGGTCCTCGGTGCGTCCTCGATCTGAGGCGAGCGCGGATTATCGGCATCCGACAGCCTCTTTTCGCCGCGTCGGCACGGCCCGTGCGCGCAGCTTTCCGCACGATACTTCGCGCTGCCGGCCGCATGCCGGCGACCGGGACAGCATGGACGCATCGCAGCGCGACGGCGGCACGGCAGGGCGGAACGCGGGGCGCCAGGGCGAGCGCCGCAAGGGCGACCGTCGGCGCCGCCCGAGCGCGCCGGCGACGACGCGCCCGGCGGACGAATCCTGGTTCGGCGTGCTCGGCGTCGCCGCCGACACGCAGATGCGGCTGGACGAGGCCGCCGGCGTCGAAT
>DAORHX010000773.1:0-1775 GCA_035438245.1 Rubrivivax sp. | reverse complement strand
GCCACCGCGGCGCGCACGGCGGCCTGGGCCACCGGCGGCGAGTCGGGCCGCTTCGCGCCCTTTTCCATGTAGGCGAACTGGTAGCGCAGCGTGGCGATGCCGCGGTCGGCCAGGCCGTCGGCGAAGGCGGCCATGAACGTATGGGTCATGCCCGCGCCGGCACCATGGGCAAAGACATAGGCCGCCCAGGCGTGGTCGGGCGCGCGCAGCAGCGCCGATACCGACGAGGCCTCGTCGATGGCGATGCGCAGCGGCCGGGTCGAGGGGTGTTCCATCGATGCGCAGCATGCCAGCGTCGCGCGCAGCCGACAAACGACGGGCCGCGTGCCGGCATCGCCGCTGCGGCCGCCGCCGCACGGCGCTACGATGCTTGCCCGCCCCGGACGAGGTAGGCCATGGCAGCACGTTCCATCGCTTCGTTGACGCTGAGCTTCGGGCTGGTGTCGATCCCGGTGAAGCTCTATTCGGCGACCGAGACGTCGGGCGCCGTCAAGTTCAACCTGCTGGCCAAGGACGGCTCGCGGCTGAAGCAGCAGTACGTGTCCGAGAAGGACCACAGCGTGGTGGCCCGCGCCGACATGGTCAAGGGCTACGAGTTCGAGAAGGACCGCTTCGTGCTGTTCACCGGCGACGAGCTGAAGGCGCTGGAGGAAGCCAGCAGCCCGGCGATCGAGATCATGGCCTTCATCCCGCAGCAGTCGGTCGACCCGCTGTACTACGACAAGGCCTACCTGCTGGCACCCGACAAGCGCGGCGGCAAGCCGTATGCGCTGCTCGCCGAGGCGATGCACCGCAGCGGCCGCTGCGCGCTCGCCCAGTGGGCCTGGAAGGCCAAGCAGTACGTCGTGCAGGTGCGGCCGGCGGAAGGCGGCCTGGTGCTGCAGCAGCTGCTGTACGCCGACGAGGTGCGCTCGCTGAAGGATCTGGACATCGAGCCGGTGCCGGTGGCGCAGGGCGAGCTGCAGCTCGCGCTGCAGTTGATCGAGCAGATTTCGCAGCCGGCCTACGACCCGGCGCAGTACGCCGACGAGGAGAAGAAGCGCATCCTCGCGGCGATCGACCGGAAGATCGCCGGCAAGGAGGTGGTGGCCAGCGCGCACGACGAGGCGCCGAGCACCGCGCAGGTGATCGACCTGATGGAAGCCTTGCGCGCCAGCCTCGGCCGCAAGGCGGCCGCGGCCGAGCCGGTCGTCGTGCAGGCGCACGGCGCACCGGCAGCGCAGCCCAAGGAGCGCAAGGGTGCGCGGCGCGCCGCCGCAGCCAAGGCCGAAGGCGCCGAGGTGCCCGCGCCGGCGCGTGCCAGAAAGTGACCGGCGTCGACGCCGACGGCTCGAGCTACAGCCTGCGCCGCGTGCAGGCGATGCTCGGCCTGTCGCGCCGCATCGTCGCCGCGCTGGTGGCCGAGGGCTTCGTCACGCCACGGCGCGGCAAGCGCAACGAGTGGCGCTTCGGCTTCCAGGACCTGATGCTGCTGCGCACCGCGCACGCGCTGCGCGAGTCGAGGATCCCGCCGCGCAAGATCCTGCGCTCGCTGGCGCGGCTGAAGGCATCGCTGCCGCAGGAGCTGCCGCTGACCGGCCTGCGCATCACCGCCATCGGCGCCGACGTCGCGGTGCGCGACCGCGACGGCCAATGGCAGGCCGACAGCGGCCAGCTGCTGATGGACTTCGACGTCGCGCCGCTGGCCGGCAGCGTCGCCATCCTGGCGCACGGTGGCGCCGGTAGCGGCCCGGGCGCCGCCGCATGGTATGAGCAGGGGGTCGCGCTCGAACGGG
>DAORHX010000772.1:0-1781 GCA_035438245.1 Rubrivivax sp. | reverse complement strand
CGCCGCGAACTGGTGGCGGTGTGCCGCACGCTGCTGGCCTTCGGCGTGCTGCAGCGCGTCGCCGGCGACGAGGATGCTTTTGTCCAGACCGGCGGCGAGCAGGCCGATGCGCTGTACGACGTGCAGCGCCGCGCGCTCGCCGGCATGCTGGCGGCGGTGCGCGGGCCCTCGACCTGGAACGAGGCCGCCGCGCCGGTCACGCTCGACGAACGGCTGCACGCGCTGGTCGACGAGCACGTCGCCGACAGCGACGAGGCGCGCCGCACCCGGCTGCGCCACCGGCTGGCGCGCCGCCTGCTCGACGACCCCGTGGTCTACGCGGCGACGCTGGATGCCGAGACGCTGGCCTACTTCAGCAACCAGCGCGGCACGATGGCGGCGCGGCTGTGCGAAGCTACCGGGCTGGCGAGCGAGCAGCGCGCCGAAGGGCTGGCCTTGGTCGACGAGGCCGGCGAACTGACGGACGTGGCGATGCCGTCCGAAGGCACCGAAGCGCATGCCACGCTGCTGGTCGCAGAGTTCCTGGCGGGGGGTTATCGCCGTGCGCACAAGCGCGACCCGGCTGCGGCCGAAGGCACGCGCGAGCAGGACATCGTGGCGCTGCTGCGCAAGGCCAAGGAAAGCCACGGCCAGTTCTGGCGCAAATCGGCGCGCGAACCCGGCGCCGAGCGCGAGCTGGCGCAGATCGCGCTGGAGCGGCTGGAAAAGCTGCAGCTGGTGCTCAGGCACGAAGGCACGGTGCACGCCTTGCCGGCGCTGGCCCGCTTCGCGCTGGGCTCGCCACAGGTGCGCGAAGCCGGCAAGGCCCGTCGTGCCGCGCCCGCGCGCAGCGCATCACTGTTCGACACGCCATGAACGACACCACCGAAGCCTGGATGCGCGAGCCCGAGCGCCCCGCGCTGCCGCTGCCGACGCGCTCGCGCTGGCAGCCGCTGCGCATCGGCCTGGTCGAGCTGTTCCACTACGACAGCGAGGAGTTCTGGTTCCGCGACGGCCACCTGCTGCTGCGCGGCAACAACGGCACCGGCAAGTCGAAGGTGCTGTCGCTGACGCTGCCCTTCCTGCTCGATGCGCAGCTCAAGCCCTCGCGCATCGAGCCCGATGGCGACGCCGGCAAGAAGATGGCGTGGAACCTGCTGCTCGGCAGCTACGAGCGGCGCATCGGCTACGCGTGGATCGAGTTCGGCCGCCTCGCCGAGGACGGCACGCCGCAGTACCTGGCGCTCGGCGCCGGGCTGTCGGCGGCTGCGGCGCGGCCGCAGGTCGACAGCTGGTTCTTCGTGCTCGATGGCGCGCGCATCAACCACGACCTGTGGCTGACCAACGAGCAGCGCACGGTACTCGCCAAGGAGCGGCTGCGCGACGCGCTCGAAGGCCGCGGCCAGGTGTTCGACACCGCCGCGGCCTACCGCCGCGCCGTCGACGAACGGCTGTTCCGCCTGGGCACCAAGCGCTACGAGGCGCTGATGGACACGCTGATCCAGCTGCGCCAGCCGCAGTTGTCGAAGAAGCCGGATGAGGCCGCGCTGTCGCATGCGCTGACCGAGGCACTGCCGCCACTGGCCAGCGAGCTGCTGGGCGACGTCGCCGAGGCGCTGAACCGGCTCGAAGAAGACCGCCGCCAGCTCGACGAGTACCAGGCGCTGGCCAAGGCGGTGGAGCGCTTCGAGCGGCGCTACCGCGTCTATGCCGGCGCGTCCAGCCGGCGCCAGGCGCGTGCGCTGCGCCAGGCGCAGAGCGAGTTCGACGGCGCCAGCCGCGCGCGCAGCGACGCGCAGCAG
>DAORHX010000771.1:0-1781 GCA_035438245.1 Rubrivivax sp. | reverse complement strand
TCGGCGCTGGACCCGATCTCCACCGGCAAGATCGAGGAACTGATCCACGAGCTGAAGTCCGACTACACGGTGGCCATCGTCACGCACAACATGCAGCAGGCGGCGCGCTGCTCGGACTACACCGCCTACATGTACCTGGGGGATCTGGTGGAGTTCGGCGCGACCAAGGATCTGTTCATGAGTCCGAAGAAGAAGGACACGGAGGACTACATCACGGGCCGCTTCGGATGAAGCTGAAAGGGCAGACATGAACGACAAACATCTGTCATCGCAGTTCGATGCCGAGTTGAGCGCGGTCTCCACGCGTGTGCTCGAGATGGGCGGCCTGGTCGAATCCCAGGTGGCGCAGGCGGTCTATGCGCTGTCGCACGTCAGCCGCGAAACGGCCGAGCAGGTGCTGGTGGCCGAGGACCGCGTCAATGCGATGGAGGTCGAGATCGACAACGATCTGTGGACCATCATCGCGCGGCGCCAGCCGACCGCGCGCGACCTGCGGCTGCTGGTGGCCATCTCGAAGGCGATCGCCAATCTGGAGCGCGCCGGCGACGAAGCCGCGCGCATCGCGCGCACCGTGCAGCGGCTGCTCGACGCCGGCGTGTCGAGCCGGCTGAGGCTGCTGCTCGGCGACCTGGACTACGAGTCGAACCTGGCGCTGAACCAGCTGCGCAAGGCGCTCGACGCCTTCGCCCGGCTGGACGTGACGAAGGCGATCGAGGTGCTGAAGTCCGACAACCAGATCGACCAGGAGTTCGAGGGCCTGATCCGCAAGCTGATCACCTTCATGATGGAAGACCCGCGCACCATCTCGGCCAGCATCGACCTGGTGTTCGTCGCCAAGGCCATCGAACGGGTCGGCGACCACGGCAAGAACCTGGCGGAGGCGGTGATCTACGTCGTCAAGGGCACCGACGTGCGCCACAACACGATCGACTCGGTCGAGTCGCTGGTGCGCTAGGAACCGCGCATGGCGAGGATCCTGGTGGTCGAGGACGAAGCGGCCATTGCCGAGCTGGTGGCGATCAACCTGCGCCATGCCGGCCACGATGTGACGCTGGCCGCCGACGCGCAGCAGGCGCAGGCGGCGGTGGACGCGGTGCTGCCCGATCTGGTGCTGCTCGACTGGATGCTGCCGGGGCACAGCGGCCTGGCGCTGGCGCGCGAGTGGCGTGCCGCCGCGCGGACCAAGGCACTGCCGATCATCATGCTGACGGCGCGCGCCGACGAGGCCGACAAGATCAGCGGCCTGGATGCCGGCGCCGACGACTACCTGGCCAAACCCTTTTCCATCAACGAGCTGATGGCGCGCATGCGCGCACTGCTGCGGCGCAAGGCACCGCAGGCGCTGGACGCCGTCGTCGAGGTCGGCGACCTGCGGCTCGACCCGGCCGCGCGGCGGGTCACGCGCCGTGTCGGCGGGGTGCAGCACGAGGTACGGCTGGGGCCCACCGAGTTCAAGCTGCTGCACTACCTGATGACCCACCCGGAGCGCGTGCACAGCCGCGCGCAGCTGCTCGACCGGGTATGGGGCGACCACGTGTTCATCGAGGAGCGCACGGTGGACGTGCACGTCAAGCGGCTGCGCGATGCGTTGTCGACGGCGCAGTGCGCACACCTGGTCGAGACCGTGCGCGGCGCCGGCTACCGCATCAGCGACCCGACGCACGCGGCGTCGGCCTGACGCGGCGCATCGGATGGGCGGCAGGCTGCTGCGGCTGGGGCTGCTGACCGCCGCGCTGCTCGGCAGCGTGGCCGGCGGCCTGCTGGTCGGCTGGTGGACCGCT
>DAORHX010000770.1:0-1787 GCA_035438245.1 Rubrivivax sp. | reverse complement strand
CTGGCGCGACCGGCGCTTCGCGCCGCGCTGGGCCGGCATCGGCATCGCCGCGCCGGCGGCAGGCGGCGCGGCATGACGCGCCGCCGGGTCTACGGCTCGACCGACGCCACTTCCTCGGTCTGAAAGTCGCCGGGCAGCACGACTTCCAGCAGTTCGACATCGTCGCTGTGGCCGAGCTCGCGGTGCCGGATGCCGGGCGGCTGGTGCACGCAGGAGCCGGCCTCCAGGCGCACGGCACCCTGGCCTTCGTACTCGAACTCGATCCAGCCCTTGAGCACGTAGACCATCTGGAACTGGGTGCGGTGCAGGTGGGGCTGGCTGGAGAACCCCGCCCCGGCGGCCGCGCGGATGACATGCGCCACGACGCGCCCCTGCGTCGCGGCCTTGATGCCCAGGTCGCGGTACTCGAAGAACGAACGCAGGCCGCGCTCGAAGCGCGCGTCCCGCAGGTGCGTGGCGACGAAGCCTGCGCTGCTCATCGCCGCCTACCCTGGCCGGTGCAGCGCGCAGAGCTTGTTGCCGTCCGGGTCGCGCACGTAGGCCAGGTGCAACGAACCCAGCTTGCCCTCGCGCAGGCCCGGCGGGTCTTCGATCGAGCTGCCGCCGTGCGCGATGGCGGTGTCATGGAACTTGCGCACCTGTTCGAGCGAGTCGCACTTGAAGCCGATGGTGCCGCCATTGGCGAAGGTGGCCGCGCCGCCATTGATCGGCTGGCTGACGCAGAAGGTGCCACCATCGTGCCGGTAGAACAGCCGCTGGTGCCCGGTGGCATTCTGGTTGCGCGCCGGCTCGCCCGCACCGAGCACGCCGAGCACGGCGTCGTAGAAGCGCTTCGAACGCTCGATGTCGTTCGATCCGACCATCACGTGGCTGAACATCTGTGAATCTCCCGAGCCCTCGGCTCACCAGCGGTCATGAATCGCGCGAGCCGGCGCCTTGCCGCCTCGCGCACGTGTTGCGCCGATCGCGCCGCGCAAGCCTATCCCACTTCGGCCCCACCGCATCAGGCCGCGCGCGATGAAGGTTCCCAGCGGCTGCAGCGCAGCGCCAGCGCGCAGGTGCTGCCGTACACCGCCATCGCCAGCATGGCCATCGCGAACAGCTGCCAGGCCGGTGCGCCGCGCGCCGTCAGCCAGCTGCCGCCCAGCGCCACCAGCGCCAGCCGCAGCGTCGCCGCGGCCACCGGGCCGGCCATGCGCCCTGCCCCCTGCGACGAGAAGTACACCGTCAGGCCGAAGCCGAACACGCCGAACAGCGGGCCGGTCCAGTGCAGGAACTGGCGCGTGTAGCTCAGCACGCTGTCGTCGCTGCTAAAGATGCGCCCCCACAGGTCCGGCGCCAGCGCGACCACGAGCCCGATCAGGCCCACCGACACCAGCGTGACGCTGCCGGCGGCCCAGGCGACACGCCGCGCACGCGCCACCTGCCCGGCGCCGATGGCCATGCCGACCATCGGCACCGACGCCACGCCGACGCCGAAGGCCACGGTGGTCATCAGGAACTCCAGCCGCTGGCCGATGGCGTAGCCGGCCAGCGGCAGCACGCCGGCGCGGGCGACGAAGCCGGCCATCAGCAGCATCGTCAGCACCGACTGCAGCGGCGACAGGCAGGCCACCGCGCCGACCTTCAGGATCTCCCAGAACAGCGTGCGGCTGACCGCGATGCCGCGCCACACCAGGCGCACGCGCGCGTCGTCGCGCCGCAGGTACCAGCCGAGGAACAACGTGCCGAGGGCCATCGCCAGGATCTGCCCCGAGGCCACGCCGGGCATGCCCAGCCGCGGCAGC
>DAORHX010000769.1:0-1787 GCA_035438245.1 Rubrivivax sp. | reverse complement strand
CCGTTGCCGGGGGCGACCTCGCACGCCCGCCGGCCGCGCTGGCGATGCAACCGGACCCGCAGCTCGAGGCGCGCATCCTGGCGCTGGACCCGACCCGCGTGTCGGACGATGACGTGCGCAAGCTGCTGGCGCTGGGGCCGACGCCGCGCATCGTGCTGCTGCACGGTGGCATCTATCCGGTGCACCTGGTGATGGAATCGTTCGCGCGCTTCCTGGTCGGCATGGGTTACCCCGAGGCCAAGCTGCGCCATCCGGGCGACGGCCGCCGCTCGCACAGCCCCTACGAGAACAGTGCGCAGATCACCGGGCTGCTCGGTTGGTACTACGAGAACGAAGCGATGATGCCGCTGATGATCGGCCACAGCCAGGGCGGCATCCAGCTCGTCAAGGTGCTGTACGAGCTGAGCGGCAAGGACGGACCGGTGCGCGTTTGGAACCCGCTCACCGACGCTGCCGAGGAGCGCGTGCTCATCGTCGACCCGTTCACCGGCGCGAAGCGGCCGGTGGTCGGGCTGAAGGTCGGCTACGCGTCGGTGGTGGGCGCCGGCGGCGCTGCGCTGATGCTGCCGAACCAGTGGAGCATGGTGCGGCGGCTGCGCGCGATCCCGGACACGGTGGACGACTTCACCGGCTACATGCTGGCGCTGGACCTGGTGGCCTGGGATGTGGCGGGTGCGGACAACGACTACCGTGCGCTGGGCACGGCGCAGGTGCGCAACGTCGAACTGCCGGTCGGCTACTCGCACGTGTTCGTGCCGGCGACTTCGCACCTGGCGCGCGACCCGGCGATGCGCGCCTGGATCGACGCCTACGCGCCCGGGCGCGCCGATGCGCCGCCGGCCGAATCCACCCTGGCCGACAACAGCCTGTGGGCTGCCGACGTCTGGTACCACGTGAAGAAGCACTGGGTGCTGCAGGCGCAGCAGCTGCTGCGTGCGCGGCGTGCGAGTCTGGCCGCGCGCAGCGATGCCATTGCGACGCCTCGAGAACCCAGGCCCCTGCGACAACCCTGAGGCGCACGGCGCCGTGGCTTTGCCACAATCGGCCGCACGCCCCCTTCACGGAGAACCCACCCATGTCGTTGCGATTGCTGAAGACTACCCTGGCCGTGCTGGCGCTGGCGCCGGCCGTGGCGCTGGCGCAGGCTTGGCCGAGCAAGCCGATCCGCCTGATCGTGCCTTTCGCGCCGGGCGGCACCACCGACATCATCGCGCGCGTCGTCGGCCCGGGGCTGTCGAAGGAACTGGGCCAGCAGGTGCTGATCGAGAACAAGTCCGGCGGCGGCGGTTCGATCGGCGCGCTGGAGCTGGTCAAGTCGGCGCCCGACGGCTACGTGCTGGGCATGGCCACCGTGTCGACCACCGCCGCCAACCCCGCCATCAATCCGAAGATCGGCTACAACCCGCTGACCGACTTCGTGCCGATCGTCAACATCGCGGCGACGCCGAACATCATCGCCGTGCATCCGAGCTTCCCGGCCAAGGACTACAAGACCCTCATCGACCTGCTGAAGAAGAACCCCGGCAAGTTCAGCTACGCCAGCGCCGGCACCGGCAGCATCGGCCACCTGCAGACCGAACTGTTCAAGAACCTGTCGGGCGCCTTCATCACGCACATCCCGTACCGCGGCGCCGGCCCGGCGCTGAACGACACCGTCGCCGGCCAGGTGCCGATCATCTTCGACAACCTGCCGTCGGCGCTGCCGTTCATCAAGGACGGCCGCCTGGTGCCGATCGTCGTCGCCGCGCCGCAGCGCCTGGCGGTGCTGCCCAACGTGCCGACCTTCA
>DAORHX010000768.1:0-1788 GCA_035438245.1 Rubrivivax sp. | reverse complement strand
CTGCTGCCGCAGCCGCTGCGGCGCGTGATGGGCGACGACGCGCGCCGCCACGACGACGCACTGGCGCGCTGGGCAGCGACGCGCCGCGACGTGTCGCATACGGCGATCGACTTCGAGCTGGGCATCGAGCACATGGCCGAGGACGGCTTCCACCCCGGCGAGGCGGTCTACCGCGCCTGCGGCGAGGCGCTGGCGGCGCATATCGCGGCGCACATCGCGGCTAACGCTAACGCCGCGGCTTGCCCGGCGCCTGGCGGCGGCGCCAGTACTGGAACTCGTCCTCGTTGAACTCGATGTCCAGTTCCTGCGCGCGCTGCAGCAGCCGCTCCTGCACCTGGGCGACGGTCTGGTTGTAGACCAGCGGGCCGATCTCCTCGAGGAAGAAGCCCAGCAGCGCGCCGGCGGCGACATTGCCGATGCGCTGGTCCAACTCCTCGCTGAAGGTGCGTTCGATCGAGGCGATGGCCTGCTGGCGTGCCTCGCGGTTCAGCTCGATGGTCATGCGCTGCTCCGATTCAGGCTTTCTGAAGCGCAGGCCGCGGCTTCGTCACCCACTCCTGCACGGCCGGCCGCGTCCATTGGGCGCGGAAGCCTGCCCCGCCCTGCGCACCGGCGCCCAGGTCGACGGTTTCGACCTCGAAGGGCACCCGCTTCTCGCGCAGGGCGACATGGGCCGACAGGGCGTAGGGGCTGGCTTACTGCGCATCGACAAGCAGCTTGATCATGGACGGCACCAGTCGATCGCGTCTTCGAGGCGATCGTCGCCCCAGAAGATCTCCTGGTCTGCACACACCCAGGTCGGCGAGCCGAAGATGCCCAGCGCCCGCGCGCGATCGGTCTGCGCTGTGTACAGGCTCAGCACCTCGGCGCGTTCGGCGCGCTCGATGCAGTCCGCGGGCCGGCCCAGGCGCTGCAGGATGGCGGCCAGCACCGGCGGCGAACCCGGATCGAGCTTGTCGAGGAACCAGCTGCGGTAGGCCTCGCGCACGAAGTCCTCGCACCAGCCCTCGCTGGCCGCCAGCGTGGCAACGTGATTGGCCTGTTCCCGCGCATCGATGGGGTACGGCGGCGCGCCGTCGAAGGGGATGCCGAAGCGCCTGGCGCGGCGCTGCAGATCGCGCCACATGTAGGCGAACTTCGCCGGCTTGCCGACGAAGGGGCTGTTGTTCTGCTCGCGCATCAGCGTGCGCACGCTGAAGGGGCGCCACACCAGCGGCACGCCGTGTGCGGCGGCCAGCGCGCCGGCCCGGGCCACCGACAGATAGCTGTAGGTGCTGCCGACGAAAAAGTAGAAGTCGATGGGGCGGATCATGGTCGCTGCTCCGGGACGTTGCAAAGGATCTGGCCGACGCGCTCGCGCAGCCGCGGCACGAGCTCGTGCTCGAACCAGCGGTGGCGCGCCAGCCAGCGGTTGTTGGCCGGGCTCGGGTGCGGCAGCGGCATCAGCGTGGGCCAGTAGCGCCGCCAGTTCTGCACCGCCGCCGTCAGCCCCGCGCGCTCGTCGGGCAGGTGCCAGGCGGCGGCGTATTGGCCGATGACCAGCGTCAGCCGCAGCTGCGTCAGGGCCTGCAGCAGCGCCAGGCGCCAGCGCGGCGCACATTCCGGCCGCGGCGGCAGGTCGCCGGAGCGGCCCTTGCCCGGATAACACAGGCCCATCGGCACGATGGCGAAACGCCGCGCTTCGTAGAACTGGGCGCGCGTCACGCCCAGCCAGCTGCGCAAGCTCTCGCCGCTGGCGTCGTCGAAGGGCACGCCGGTGTCATGCCCCTTGCGCCCGGGCGCCTGCGC
>DAORHX010000767.1:0-1790 GCA_035438245.1 Rubrivivax sp. | reverse complement strand
CGCGGCGGCGCAGCGGCCGCCAGCTGAGCACGCTGCGCGCCACGCTGCACCAGCAAGGCGAGCCGCGGCTGACGCTGCTGGCCGCGATGGGCGACCTGGGCGCACCCGTCGCGGCACCGCGGCTGAGCCTGCCGATGCCGCAGATGCCGCCACCCGAATCCTGCCTGGCCCGCTCGGCGCCGGCGCAAGGCGTGGCGTTGCCGATCCTGCAGCGGCTGGACATCCGCTTGCATCCGCACGAAGCGCGGCCGGGCGGCGCAGGGCGCGCGCGCATCGGCGGCTGGATCCGCTTCGCCGACCGCCGTGCGCCCGACACGCTGGCCTGCCTGCTGATGGCCGACGCGTTCCCGCCGGCGGTGTTCGGCCTGCTCGGCCAGGTCGGCTGGGTGCCGACGATCGAGCTGACCGTGCACGTGCGCCGCCGGCCGGCGCCAGGCTGGATGGTCGGGCAGTTCTGTTCGCACGACCTGAGCGACGGCCGCGTCATCGAGGACGGCGCGCTGTGGGACGCCAGCGGCCAGCTGGTCGCCCAGTCGCGCCAGCTGGCGCTGGTCCGGACGCCATAGCCGCCGCGGTGTCGCCGAGGTGCAAGCGGCAGCGCGGCGCAGCGCCGACAATCGGCGCATGACCCATCTGTCCGAACCGCTGCAGCTGCAGCATGGCCCGCGCTGGGCCAACCGCATCGAACTCGCCCCGCTGACCAACTGGCAGAGCCATGCCGACGGCACGCTCGGCGAGGACGAGTACCGCTGGCTGACGATGCGCGCGCGCGGCGGCTTCGGCATGGTGATGACCTGCGCGGCGCACGTGCAGGCCTGCGGCCAGGGCTTCCCCGGCCAGCTCGGCGCCTGGTCCGATGCCCACCTGCCCGGCCTGGCGCGACTGGCGCACGGCCTGCACGAAGGCGGCAGCGTGTCCTGCCTGCAGCTGCAGCATTCCGGGCGGCGTGCCGATGTCGCGCTGACCGGCCAGCCCGCCGTCGCGCCGTGGGACGATGCCGAGACCGGGGCACGCGCGCTGACCACCGCCGAGGTGGCGCAACTGGTGCAGGACTTCATCGCCGCCGCGCGTCGCGCCGAGCGCGCCGGCTTCCACGGCGTCGAACTGCATGGCGCGCACGGCTACCTGCTGGCGCAGTTCCTCGACGCCGAGCACAACCGGCGCGACGACCGCTACGGCGGCAGCTTCGACAACCGCTGCCGCATCGTCTTCGAGCTGATCGACGGCATCCGCGCGGCGACCGGGCCGCAGTTCCAGCTCGGCCTGCGGCTGTCGCCCGAGCGCTTCGACATCCGGCTCGGCGAGTCGCTGGCGCTGGCGCGGCAGGTGATGGCCTCGGGCCAGCTCGACTGGCTCGACATGTCGCTGTGGGACTGCTTCAAGCCGCCGCAGGACCCGGCCTACGCGGGCCGCGCGCTGATCGACCATTTCGCCGAGCTGCCGCGCGGCAGCACGAAGCTCGGCGTCGCCGGCAAGATCATGGATGCGGCCACCGCGCGCCGCTGCCTCGACGCCGGCGCGGACTTCGTGCTCGTCGGCCGCGGCGCGATGCTGCACCACGACTTCGCGCGCCGCGCGCTGGCCGATGAGGGCTTTCGCAGCATCGAGCGGCCCGTCAGCCGCGAGCACCTGCAGGCCGAGGGCCTGGGGCCGGAGTTCATCCGCTACGTGGCCACCACCTGGCCGCGCTTCGTCGCCGACGCCTAGCCGCGCGCGGCCGAAGAGCCGAGGCAGCGCCGCCGCGCGCCGGGCCGTTCAGGCCGCCGGCGGCGCGACGGCGGCGCCCGCAT
>DAORHX010000766.1:0-1792 GCA_035438245.1 Rubrivivax sp. | reverse complement strand
GTGCTTGCCGGGTTGCGGCACGATCAGCATGTCGCAACGGCACTCGGCCAGGACGCGGCGGCTGACGCTGCCCAGCAGGACTTCGCCGAGGGTCGACCGCTGCTGCTTGCCGGCGACGATCAGGTCGGCGCCGAGGCGGTGGGCATGGCTCAGGATGGAGTCCACCGGATGCCCATGGGCCACCGCGAAGCCGGTGCGGCGGTGGTCCAGGCCGAGCCTGGCGGCCTTGCGGTGCAGGCGGGCGATGACCCCCGCCTCCTGCCGCAGGCGGGACTCGCGGATCAGATGCTCGGGCACGTCGCTGTCGCGCAGCACGGCTTCGCGGTGCGAGTTGATGACGTGAAAGACCTGCACGTCGCTGTCTAGCGCCAGCCGCGCCGCGGCCTGGACCGTGGCGTCCGCAGGCGCCGTGAAGTCCAGCGGCACCAGCAAGCGCCGGTACGCCGCCGCGGCCGGCGTCTTGACGACGAGCACCGGGCGTCGGCAGGTTCCGAGCAGGCGATCCACGCCGCGGCCGGTCCACAAAGCGCTGAAGCGGCCGCGCATGCGCCGGCCGACGACCAGCAGCTCGGCGTGCTCGGCCGCCTGCATCAGGGTCTCGAGCGGCGCGCCGAGCTTCAGCTCGACGCTGGCGCTCACGTCATAGCGGCCGGCCATCTCGACCGCGCAGCGCCGCAGCGCCGCACGCGCCCGCGCGGCCTCGAGGTCGAAGTCGGTCGATGAACGAAACCGGCCGCGCAGCGCTTGGCTGCCGGCCGGGTCGAGCACGTGCACGAGCTGCAGCCTCGCGCCGTGTTCGTGCGCCAGCAGCGCGGCGCGGTGCATGGCGTTGTGGCCATCGATCGAAAGGTCGGTGGCCACCAGGATGGATGTGAACGGTGTCATCTGCGTTGCCCTCCTGGCCTGGGTGGTTCGAGATGGATGCAGCGCCGGGCGGCGGCGCGCGGCGGCTACGTCGCGTAGTCGCCGCTTGCCTCGGGCTGGAACAGCAGGGCCACGATCTGCGCCTGCCGTTCCTCCCCGGCCGGCGTGGACCAGTGCGCCACGCTGCCCACCGTCAGCCCGAGCAGGCTTGCGCCCACGGGCGACAGCACCGACACCCGGCCCGCAGCGGGCTGCGCATCCGCCGGGTAGCACAGCGTGAGCTCGCGGCGCTGGCCGGTCTGCAGGTCGCGCAACATCAGCTGCGAATACATCGTCACCACGTCGGGCGGGATCTGGCGCGACGGCAGGATGGCGCAGGCGTCGAGCACGGGCTCGATCGCAGGGTGGCAAGCGCCCGAGCCGTCGCCGCGCCGGTTGCGGCGCAGGAGGTTCAGCAGGCGAACATGGTCGAGTTCAGTGAGCGTGCGCTCGAGGGCCAGGACTTCCACGGGGCGAACCTTTCAGTCGTCGGGCGCATGCCGGGCATTCGCCGGCACACACCATCGCGCGGGCTCGGGGCCCGGCGATCGAAGGTTTGCGCAAAGAGGGTGGAAGTGATCGCCGGGCCTAGTGATGTGCGGCCGGCAGACAGGTGCGTGTCCCCGCCCGGGCCCGCAGCGCGGGCATGCACGGCCAGCCGGCGACCGGGCAGGCCGCCTCGAGGGCGTAGACCGAGATCGAGGACATGGCGCGACTGTAGTGGTGCCGCCGCCATCGTGCAATCGAACCGCCGGCAAGTCGCACTGCAGCGTAGGCGCTTTGGTGGACGGGGCCGCCGCCAGCTGCTACCGGCCGGTGTCGGCATGGGCCGCACGGGCATGCCACGGCCGCCTGCGCGCCAGCACGACGCAGCGCGCCGGGCGCGCAG
>DAORHX010000765.1:0-1798 GCA_035438245.1 Rubrivivax sp. | reverse complement strand
GCAAGCTGAGCTTCGACCGGCTGAGCAGCGTGTTCATCAGCAACACCAACCACGAGGAGCAGCAGCCCGCGCACCTGACGCTGAAGGACGCCGGCGTGCCGGTGGCCATCAACCTGGCGCGCTATGCGGGCCCCGAGTCGCGCTACTGCCCGGCCGGCGTCTACGAGTTCGTCAAGGACGACGACAACAGCGACCGGCTGGTCATCAACGCGCAGAACTGCGTGCACTGCAAGACCTGCGACATCAAGGACCCGACGCAGAACATCGTCTGGGTCACGCCCGAGGGCGGCGGCGGGCCGAACTACGCCGGCATGTAGTCGCGCCTCGCCGGCGCCCGGCCCACGCTCCTAGGCCTAGGGGGGCGCGGCCGCGGCGCAGCGTCCCACAATGCATCGCTCGCGCCGACCTGGCGATGCGCAGGACGAGGGTGGCAAGGCGATGATCGAAGAGGCGAACCCGACACGCGCGTGGACCCCGGCGGATCGCGCCGACGACACCGCGTCGGGCGCAGCGGCGCGGCGCGGCAATCGCCGCCGGCTGCGGGTCTTCGGCCTGAGCTTCGTCACCGTGCTGCTGCTCGGGCAGGCCTGGAACTTCAGCCGCCCCGCCGAATACCGCGCGAGCACGCGGCTGCAGGTCGACCTGCCGGAACTGGGGCGGCCGGGCCAGTCGGCCTCGGGTGCCTACGCGACGAAGCTGCAGCTGTTCGACAGCCGCCCGCTGCTGGCCAAGCTGGCCGACAGGCTGCAACAGGCGGGTCTGCCCGCCGAGCGGCTCGGCCCCGACCCGGCCGCGCGGCTGCAGGCGATGCTGCAGGTGCGGCCGGTCAGCGGCTCGGAGGTCGTCGAGCTGCAGGCGACCGGGCCCGATGCGCGCGTGCTGGCCGACGTGCTGAACGCCATCCCCGAAGTCATCCGCGAGGAGATCGGATCACGCCAGTCGAAGGAGGCCGACGCGCAGCTCGCCGCCGCGCGGCAGCAACTGGCGCGGCTCGAACAGACGGCGACCGACCGGCGCGACCGGCTCGATTCGTTCCGCCAGCGTGCCGGAGTGCTGGCCGAGCGCGACGACAACGACGCGGTCGCACGCGTGCAGGGCCTGAACCGCGCCCTGGACGCCGCGGTCGAGAAGGAAGCCGCGGCCGCGGCGCGTGTCGCCGCCGTGGGCCAGGCGGTCGAGCAGGGCAAGAGCAGCACGCAGGTGCGCACCGACCCCACGTTGTCGGGCCTGGAGACACGCGCGCACCAGGTGCGGGAGGAACTGAAGGAGCTGGAACGCAGCTACACGGCCGACTTCCTGGCGCTGGACCCGCGCGCCCGCGCGCTGCGTTCGCGCCTGGCCGAGCTGGAGAGCCAAGTGGTGCAGCAGCGCGGCATCAGCCAGCAGGCCGCGCTGCAGGCGGCGCAGGAGGAATACGCCGGGGCGCGGGCGCAGGTCGAGCGGCTGCGCGCACAGCTCGGCGCGGCGCGTCCGGCGCTGGCGAAGACGAGCACACGCCTGGCGGAGGCCAAGGTGCTGGAAGAAGACCTGGCACAGGTCGACAAGGCGCGGCGCGATCTGCTCGAGCGCGTGTCGCGGCTCGAGGCCGACGAACTGCGCCGCGTCGCGGCAGTGACGGTGGTCGACGCAGCGACCGTGCCGACCGCGCCATGGCGGCCCGACTACGGGCGCGACGCGGCGTGGGTACTCGCCGCGGCAGCCGCGTTCGCGCTGGCGCTGATGGCGGTGGTCGAGGCCTTCAACCGCAGCGCGCCGCCGGCCGTGGCCGCGCCGAACACCACCGTGGTGCTCGCCCCGG
>DAORHX010000764.1:0-1807 GCA_035438245.1 Rubrivivax sp. | reverse complement strand
CGCGCTCGGCGCGGTCTGCGCCGCCGCCGGCAGCACGGCGGCCAGCATGGCGGCGCGCAGCAACCGGCGCAGCCGCGTGCCGAGTGGCATCACTTCAGCAGGTCCTTGACCTTGTCCAGGGCCGCCATCGCACATTGCTCGTCCAGGTGGCCGCCCGGTGCGCCGGCCACGCCGACACCGCCGATGACCTCGTTGCCCACCTTCACCGGCACGCCGCCGCCGAGCAGCAGGAAACCGGGCAGGTACACCAGGTTGGCGGCGCCGGGGTTCTTCTGCGCCGCCTCCATCAGCACCGACGTGGGCGCCTTGGCCGAGGCCGAGGTCCAGGCCTTGCGCTCGGCCGAGCCCAGCGAATGCGGGCCGGCGTTGTCGGCGCGCTGCAGCGCGCGCACGCCGCCGGCACGGTCGACCACCGTGACCACGACCGCGTGGCCGTTGGCGGCGCAGGCGGCGACCCCGGCGGCGACGATCTGGTTGGCCAGTTCGAGCGACATGTTCTTTTCGGTGCGCACGCCTTCAGCCTGCGCCAGCGCGGCGGTGGCGATCAGGACAGCGGCGGCGGACAGCTTGGCGGTGGGGCGCATGGTTCGGCTTCCTCGGATGATTGCGGCCAGGGTCAGGCCGTGGCCGCACTGTAGGCAGCCGCGCCGCCGCTGCCCATGCGGGCGGCTACGCGCGCGGCTGCGTAGAACTACGGAGCCGCGGCCTGCTCGGCCAGCTCGGCGTACTGGCGGATCAGCTGCACCAGCGACTCGCAGCGCAGCTTGGCGAACAGGTTGGCGCGGTGCGTCTCCACCGTGCGCGGCGACAGAGCGAGCGCACGCCCGATCTCCTTGTTGGTGAGCCCGGCGACGATCAGGCCCAGCACCTCGCGCTCGCGCTCGGACAGCTGCGCGTAGCGCTCGCGCGCCGCGCGGTCGGCGCGGTGGCGCTCGCGCGAGCGCACGTGCGCGCGCACCGCGTGCTGCAGCGCTTCGATCAGCACCTCGTCGTGCACCGGCTTTTCCAGGAACTCGGTCGCGCCGGACTTGAAGGCGCGCCGGCACAGCTCGACCGTGCCATGGCCGGTGAGCATCAGGATCGGCTGGTCCACGCGCTGCGCCACCAGCGTGTCGAGCACGCTGAGGCCGCTGATGCCGGGCATGCGCACGTCGAGCACGATCGCGCCCACCGCCTCGCGGTCGAAGTGTTCGATGAAGTCCTGCGCGCGCGCCCAGCTCTGCACGCGCAGGCCGACGGTGCCGATCAGCAGCGCCAGGCTGTCGCGCACCGCCTGGTCGTCGTCGATCAGGTGGATCAGCGGCGACTGCGGCAGGTTCATGCACCCGCCAGCGGCAGCGCCAGCCTGAACACCGCGCCGCGCGGCGCGCGCGCCTGCGCCGACAGGCTGCCGCCCATGCCGGCGGCCAGCGTCTCGCACAGGCTCAGCCCCAGGCCAAGGCCGCCGCGGCGCGTGCTGAAGAAGGGCTCGAACACATGCGCCAGTTGCTCGTCGGGAATGCCGGGGCCGCTGTCCTCGACGCGCAGCACGCCCGCGCCGGCCTCGGCTTCCAGGCCCAGCTTCAGCGCCCGCTGCGCCGGCGGCACGCCCTCCAGCGCCTGCAGCGCGTTGAGCAGCAGGTTGTGCACGATCTGCTCCAGCGCCACCGGGTCGGCCAGCACCTTCAGGCCGGCACCGCCGTGCAGTGCCGGCTCGACCTGGCGGCGCCGGCATTCGGGCTCGAGCAGGTCGAGCGCGTTGCGCACCGCCTCCGCCAGCGCCACCGGCTGGCGCGCCGCCTGCAGGTCCGGCCGCTCGACCGCGCGC
>DAORHX010000763.1:0-1808 GCA_035438245.1 Rubrivivax sp. | reverse complement strand
GGCGGCAGCGCCAAGATGGGCCGCGACAAGGAGACGCAGGCGATCCTGCCGCTGCGCGGCAAGGTGCTGAATTCATGGGAAGTCGAGCGCGACCGCCTGTTCGCCAACAACGAGATCCACGACATCGCGGTGGCCATCGGCGTCGACCCGCACGGACCGAAGGACGAGCCGGACTTCAGCGGCCTGCGCTACGGCAAGGTCTGCATCCTCAGCGACGCCGATGTCGACGGCTCGCACATCCAGGTGCTGCTGCTGACGCTGTTCCTGCGCCACTTCCCGAAGCTGATCGAGCGCGGTCACGTCTACGTGGCCAAGCCGCCGCTGTTCCGCGTCGACGCGCCGGCGCGCGGCAAGAAGCCGGCGGCGAAGCTCTATGCACTCGATGACGGTGAACTGGAAGCCACGCTCGACAAGCTGCGCAAGGAAGGTGCGCGCGAAGGCAGCTGGTCGATCAGCCGCTTCAAGGGGCTGGGCGAGATGAATGCCGAGCAGCTGTGGGAGACGACGCTGAACCCCGAGACGCGGCGGCTGCTGCAGGTGGCCTACGGGCTGGCCGGCTTCGATGCCACCGTGCAGTCGCTGACCAGGCTGATGGGCAAGGGCGAAGCCGCGGCGCGCCGCGAGCTGATGGAACTGCACGGCGACGCCATCGAGGTCGACGTCTGACCCCGGCTTGCGCTCGACAGTGGCAGGCCCGGCCGCGGGGGCCTACCGCGACGCGAAGGCGCCCATCAGCGCGGCGCCGGCCGAATCGAAAGGCCGCGCGCCGGACATGTCGCTGATCTGCGCCCAGTGCGCGGCGACACCTTCGGGCGACAGCTCATCGCCCTGCAGGTGCACGCCGCGGCCTTCGACGATCTGCACGCGCGAGAAGTAGCCGGCACCGGCGGCGACGACTTCGCCGCTGAAGCCGCAGGCTTCGCTGGCGAGGAAGGCCACCGCAGCGGTGACACGCGCGGGCGTGGCCTCGCCGAGCATCGCGGCAAGGGGCAGGCCCTCGGTCATGCGCGTCAGTGCCACCGGCGCGACGGTGTTGACGAAGATGCCGTGCTTGATGGCCTCCTGCTTCAGCGACAGCATCAGGCCGACGATGCCGAGCTTGGCCGCGCCGTAGTTGCTCTGGCCGAAGTTGCCGTACAGGCCGGCGGCCGAGGTCGTCATGACGATGCGGCCATACGTGCGCTGCTGCATCGCCGCCAGCACCGCCTGCGAACAGTAGGCCGAGCCCAGCAGGTGCACCGCCACCACCGATTCGAAGTCGGCCGCGTCCATCTTCGCCAGCGACTTGTCGCGCAGGATGCCGGCGTTGTTGATCAGCACGTCGATGCGGCCGAAGTGGTCGAGCGCACATTGCGCCAGCGAGCGCGCGCCGGCGGCGCTGGCCACGCTGTCGTGGTGCGCGACGGCTTCGCCACCGGCAGCGCGGATCTCGGCCACCACCTTGTCGGCCGCCGCGTGGTCGCCGCCGACGCCATCGATCGCACCGCCGGGGTCGTTGACCACCACCTTCGCGCCGCGGCGCGCGAGTTCCAGTGCATGGCTGCGGCCCAGGCCGCCACCGGCGCCGGTGACGATGGCCACACGTTGATCGAAGCGGATGCTGTTCATCGCGGTGGGGGCGGTTTCGAGGTGCTGCGGAACTATAGCGGCGCGGGGTCGCACGCTGCCGCCGGCAGCGCGTGACGCGGCGGCTGGCGCTGTTCAGCGCACGCGGGTGCGGCGTCGATGCGCACTGCACGCCGCGCGCCTTCGACGGCACGACGCGCGTGCTATGCGCCGGGGTCGAGCTGCAGCGCCGGCATCAGCCC
>DAORHX010000762.1:0-1812 GCA_035438245.1 Rubrivivax sp. | reverse complement strand
TCTGCTGCAGCAGGCCGGCCACGCCCTGCAGGTTGTTCTTGATGCGGTGGTGCACTTCCTTGACCAGCATCTCGCGCTGCACGATGGCCGCGTCGAAGCGCGCCTGCGCCTCGGCACGCTGCTCGGTGACGTCGCTGGCCACCAGCAGCACCTGCTCGCGCGCGCCGGCGCTGGTGGGCAGCGAGACGAAGCGCGTGTCCCACAGTCGCTGGCCGTCGACGCCGGGCCGGTGCAGCTCGCGGCGCAGCGGCTCGTTGCGCTCGGCGGCCGCCTCCAGGTCGGCGCCGAACTCGTCGTGCAGCGTGGCGCCGAGCAGCTGCTCGGCCGGGCGCCCGAAGAACGCCGGCGCCATCTGGTTGACCTGCAGCACCCGCTGCGTGTGCGCGTCGAACAGCGCGATGGCCAGTGGCGCGGTCTCGATGATGCGCTGCAGCGAGGCCTGCGCCTGCGCGATGCTGACCTCGGCCTGGCGGCGCCGTTCGATGTCCAGCAGCGCGAAGGTGATCTGCGGCCCGGTGGAGCCGCGGCCGGTCAGCACCGCGTTGCCGACGACCCAGAACTCGCGACCGTCGCGCGCCTTCAGCCGGCACTCGAAGGTCTGGGCATGCCCCTCGGCCAGCGTGTGGGCGTAGTCGGTGCGGCGCAGCGGATGCCCGGCCTCGGGGGTGGCGACGGTGGCGATCGGCTCGCCGACGAAATCGGCCAGGTCGCCGGCGAACATGCGCCGCGCCGAGCGGTTCATCCACTCGATGCCGCCGTCGCCGACGGTGACGATGCCGACCAGCACCGAATCGAGGATCGCACGCGTGCGCCCGGCCTGGCGCAGCAGCTCGTCGCGCGCACGATGCCGCTCCTCGATGTCGACGTACGAACAGATGCGCCCGGCCTGCTCGTCGTGCTCGTCGACCAGGCGCTGCGCGACCTGCATCCACACCAGGCTGCCGTCGCGCTGCCGCAGCTGGCGTTCGCCGTGGTAGCGGCCCTGCTGGCGCAGCATGCGCAGCGCCTCCTGCTCCTCGCGTTCGTGCGCCGCGCGGTCGGCCGCCAGCTCGGCCGGATCGAGCGCGGCCAGCTCCGAGCCGGCATAGCCGGTCAATGCCGCCATCGCCTGGTTCGCGCGCTCGATGCGTCCGCCACGCAGGTAGACGATGCCGACGTCGGACAGGCTGAACATCAGCTCGCGGTCGCGCAGCAGCGCCTCGAGCTCGCGCTGCTGCGACTTCAGCCGCGAGATGTCGGTGAGCACGGCCACCACCTCGTTCTCCGCCGGGCCCGGCTCGGCGCGGCGCACCGACAGCGAATACCAGGCCTCGGCGGCCGTGCCATCGACGCCCGGCGACGACAGCTCGGTCTCGAAGCTGGAACCCGCCTGCAGCGCGGCCAGCGCCTGCGGGAAGCGGCCGAACAGCTCGCCCACCGTCGCGCCGGCGGCGGCGCCCGCGGCCAGGCCGAGCATCACCTCGAAGCGGCGGTTGCAGCGCACCAGCATCGCGCCGCGCAGATAGGCGATGCCGGCCGTCGTGCCGTCGAGGATGGTGGTGAGTTCGCGCAGCAGCTGCTCGCTGTGGCGCTGCGCACTTTCCTGGTCGGTGACGTCGACCGTGACCACGGTGCGCCGCCCCGTGTCGCCGTCGCCGGGCTCGACGCGCGTCAGCAGCCAGCGCCGGCCGAGCTCGGCGTGCTGCACGGCGTAGCGCACCTCGGTGCGCTCGCCCAGGCGCAGCGCCTGCTGCAGCCGTTCGTACTCGGGCAGCGACTCGGGCTCGACGATGTCGCGCGCGATCGCCTGCAGCCCGGCCGCCTTCACCGGCG
>DAORHX010000761.1:0-1817 GCA_035438245.1 Rubrivivax sp. | reverse complement strand
CATGTACTCGACCGACAACGGCGCCGAGACCTTCACCTGGCCCGACGGCGGCACCACCATGTTCCGCGGCGAGAAGAACACCAACTGGGAAGGCGGCTACCGCGTGCCGGCGCTGATCAAGTGGCCGGGCGTGATCAAGCCGGGCACGGTGGTCAACGACATCGGCGCCCACGAGGACATGCTGCCCACGCTGGTGGCGGCGGCCGGCGGCCAGAACGTGGCCGAGACGCTGAAGAAGGGCACGACGATCGGCGGGCGCAGCTACAAGGTGCACCTGGACGGCCACGACCTCGGTCCGGCGCTGCGTGGCGCGGCGGCGTGGCCGCGGCGCGACTTCCTCTACTGGACCGACGACGGCCAGGTCGCTGCGCTGCGCTATGACCACTGGAAGATCACCTTCCTGGAACAGAAGGCGCACGGCCTGCGCGTCTGGCAGGAGCCGTTCACGGTGCTGCGCGCGCCGCTGCTGACCAACCTGCGCATGGACCCCTTCGAGCGCGCAGAGCACGAGAACGCGATGGGCTACCAGCGCTGGTACATGGACCGCATGTTCCTGATCGCCCCGGCCGCGGCCCATGTCGGCCAATGGCTGCAGAGCTTCAAGGACTACCCGCCGCGGCAGAAGCCGGGCAGCTTCAACCTCGAGCGGGTGATGGAGGCGGTGACGCAGGGGGCGAAGAACTGACCCGCTCGTGCCCGACCAGCGAAGCCTTGGCAACCCGCGAACAGGAGATCGCCCGTGTCACGCCGGGCGCAGGGGTGTTGACCGACGGCGGCAT
This sequence comes from Rubrivivax sp., assembly GCA_035438245.1. Taxonomy (GTDB): domain Bacteria; phylum Pseudomonadota; class Gammaproteobacteria; order Burkholderiales; family Burkholderiaceae_C; genus Rubrivivax. Next base: position 1,038 of record DAORHX010000761.1, on the reverse strand, counting down.
CGGCGGCACATGCTGCGCACATAATGCGCGCCGCCCCCTAGCGCAACCATCGAAGAACGTCGAGGAGCCCCTTTTCCATGGACATGCAGAACATTCAGAACTTCCTGAGCACCACGGTCACCGAGCTGGCGATCAAGGTGCTGGCCGCCATCGCCTTCTGGGTCGTCGGCCGCTGGCTGATCGGCATGGTGGTGGGGCTGATGCAGCGGGCGATGAACCGCAACCACGTCGACCCGACGCTGACCAAGTACCTGGGCTCGATCGTCGCGGTGATGCTGAACATCGCGTTGGTGCTGGGCATCCTCGGCTACTTCGGCATCCAGACCACCAGCTTCGCTGCGCTGATCGCCGGTGCCGGCGTGGCCATCGGTGTGGCCTGGAGCGGCATGCTCGGCAACTTCGCCGCCGGCGCCTTCATGCTGGTGCTGCGGCCCTTCAAGGTGGGTGATTTCGTCACTGTCGGCGGCGTCACCGGCACGGTCAAGGAGCTGGGCCTGTTCGCGACCACGCTGACCACGCCCGACAACGTGGTCACGCTGGTCGGCAACGGCAAGGTCTTCGGCGAGGTCATCAACAACTATTCGGCCAACCCGACGCGGCGCGTGGAGCGCACCGCGCAGCTGGCCGGCAGCGTCGACGCGCTCGACGCGCTCGAACGCTTCAGGAAGGCGGTCGCGGCCATCCCCAACGTCGCGCAGGACCCGGCGCCCGAAGTCAACGTGCTCGACTTCAACCTGGTCGGCCCGGTGATCGCGGTGCGGCCGTATTGCCACACCGACCACTACTGGCAGGTCTACTTCGACACCAACGAAGCCATCCTGCGCGTCGCCAAGGAAGCCGGCTGGCCGGCGCCGACGCCGACGCAGATCAACAAGATGATCCAGCTCGGCAACGCCTGAGCCGGACACGAGGCCCTGCCGGCGCAGGGCCGGCGCATGCCGGGCGCGCGCAGCCTGCCGGGCCCGGTCAGGCTTGCAGGCGGCGCAGCACCTCGGCCAGCACGGCCGGGTGGCGCAGCATGTGCACGTGCGCATGAGC
>DAORHX010000760.1:0-1821 GCA_035438245.1 Rubrivivax sp. | reverse complement strand
CGCAGCGACGACCGCCGCAGCATGAGCCCCTGGCGGGTGCCGCCTGCCGCGCCACCCCGACGCGCAACGACGTTGGCTGTTTGCAGTTCGGCGGCTATGCGCCGGTCCCGGCCGGCGCGAACGCCTGGTTCAGCTGCGCGAACCAGCGCTGCTTCTGCGCGTCGTCGGCGAAGCTGGCCTCGAAGCTGTTGGCCGCGAGCTGCCAGGCGTCGCGCACCGTCAATGCCGGCAGCGCGGCGAAGGTCTGCAGGTAGTTCTCGTTGACGTAGCCGCCGAAGTAGGCCGGGTCGTCGCTGTTGACGGTGACGCACAGGCCGGCGTCGAGCAGCGTCTTCAGGTTGTGCGCGGCCAGCGTCGGGAACACGCACAGCTTGACGTTGGACAGCGGGCACACCGTCAGCGGCATGCGGCTCGCTGCCAGCCGCCGCACCAGCGCCGCATCTTCGACGCAGCGCACGCCGTGGTCGATGCGCTCGACCTGCAGCACGTCGAGCGCGCTCTCGATGTAGGCCGGCGGCCCTTCCTCGCCGGCATGGGCGACGACGTGCAGGCCGAGCTCGCGGCACTTCGCGAAGACGCGGGCGAACTTCTCGGGCGGGTTGCCGCGCTCGCCGCTGTCCAGGCCGACGCCGACGACGTGGTGGCGGTACGGCAGCGCCTGCTCCAGCGTCGCGAACGCCGCTTCCTCGCTGAGGTGGCGCAGGAAACACAGGATCAGCTTCGCGCTCAGGCCGAACTCGGCGTGCGCGCGGCGGCAGGCGTGCTCCAGGCCGACGATCACCGTCTGCATCGGCACGCCGCGCTCGGTGTGCGTCTGCGGGTCGAAGAAGACTTCCGCATGCACCACGTTGTCGGCCGCGGCACGCTCGAAGTAGGCCCAGGCCAGGTCGAAGAAATCCTCTTCCTTCAGCAGCACGCTGGCGCCGGCGTAGTAGATGTCGAGGAAGCTCTGCAGGTCGGTGAAGGCATAGGCCGCGCGCAGCGCCTCGACGCTGGCATAGGGCAGCGCCACGTGGTTGCGCTGCGCCAATCTGAAGATCAGCTCCGGCTCGAGCGAGCCTTCGATGTGCAGGTGCAGCTCGGCCTTGGGCATGCGGCGCAGCAGTTCGGGCAGCCGCGCGCGCGGGATGGCGTCGAAGTCGATGGTGCTCATGGGGTCTCAACAACATCCGTGCTCGAATCCGATCTCGCGCAGCCAGCGCCGGTAGGCGGCGCTGAAGCGGTCGGCGGCGCTGTGCACTTCGCCCCCGGAAACCGGCAGCTCGCGCGGTCGCTGCGATTCGAGCACCGGCCGGTCCTGCGCAAAGATGGTCTGCTGGAACTGGCGCAGCACCTCGGCGTCGGCGCCTTCGTCGGAGGTGGCGATGGTGAACCAGGCGCGGCAGCTGTCGCGGCCGGTGGGGCTGGTCCACAGCACGTAGGCCTCGTCGGTGTCACCCTGCTGCGCCTGCTTGCGCAGCAGCGCCGACAGCGGCGACAGCAGCTGGTAGCGGTAGTCGATCCACGCGCCGCCGCTGGCGGCCGAGCTGGCCTGCGGCTGCCATGCGCGGTAGTGCGGCACGCCGGGGCGGCCGAGGGCGTCGGGCTTGACTTCGTAGGCCGGCACCTCGACATGGTCGCGCGCACCCAGCCAGCCTTCGTGCACGAAGCCGAAGTGCGCGGTGTCGAGGAAGTTCTCGACCACGCGCGGCGCGCTGGTGGCGACGTCGAAGGGGCCGCAGAGCACGCGCCTGCGCGGCAGCTCGTGCAGCGGCGGCGGCGCGAAGGGCTCGGCCTCGGCCGCGTCCTGGCCGGCCACCCACAGCAGGTCGTGCCGCTGCT
>DAORHX010000759.1:0-1822 GCA_035438245.1 Rubrivivax sp. | reverse complement strand
TGATCGAATCGCTGTACAGCGTCGATTCGCAGTCGGCCAGCCGCAGCTGCCGCTGCCCGAGCCAGTCGTGCAGGCGCTGCAGCTTGCCTTCGCGCATGTTCGGCACGCCCAGGCAACGGCCGGTGAAGCGCCCCGCCGCGTCGAGCTCGCACTCGGTGGCGATCAGGTGCGCGATGCCCAGGTGCAGCGCGCTGGGCTCGCTGAGGAAACGGCAGGTCGCGGTGGTCAGCACCACCAGGTCGCCGGCAGCGCGGTGCTGTGCCACCAGCGCCAGCGCGGCGGCGGGGATGCGCGGGACGATGCAGTCGTCGAGATAGTCGCGGCGCAGGGCCTGCCATTCGCCGGCGCTGCGCCCGGCCAGCGTGCCGATGTAGAAGTCGCAGAAGGCCTGCGCGCTGACCTCGCCGGCCGCATAGTCGCGCGCCATCGCACGGTTCAGCGATGCGAAGGGCTCGTGCGGCAGCACGCCGCGCGCCATCAGGAACTCGCACCACAGCTGGTCGCTGTCGCCGGCCAGCAGCGTGTGGTCCAGGTCGAACAGGGTCAGGCGCATCAGGGCTGGCGCAGATGCCAGGCCTTGGGCCGGGTGAAAGCCTGGATGCCGTAGGTCGACAGCGTCAGGCCCACGCCCGAATCGCCGTGGCCGGACCACGGCAGCCGCGGGCTGACGCGGTCGCAGCAGTTCCAGTAGACGCTGCCGGCGTTGACCTGCGCCAGCAGCTCGCGCGCCGCCACTTCGTCGCGGGTGTAGACCCCCGCCGTCAGGCCGTAGCGCGTGTCGTTCATCAGCGCCACGGCCTCGGCGTCGTTCGCCACCTTCTGGATGCCGATGATCGGGCCGAAGCTTTCCTCGCGCATCAGCGCCATCGTGTGGTCGACGCCGCTGAACACGGTCGGCTCGAACCCGTGGCCCGGCCCGGGCCGCGCGTGGCCGCCGGTCAGCAGCGTTGCGCCCTTGGCCAGCGCGTCGTCCACCTGCGCCTGCAGCACCGCCAGCTGCGGTGCGCGGGTGATCGCACCGATGTAGGTGGCCTCGTCCAGCGGGTCGCCGCAGCGCATGCTCCTCACCGTGGCGACGAAGTGCTCGACAAAGGCGTCGTGCACGCTCTCGTGCACGTAGATGCGCTCCACCGAGCAGCAGCTCTGGCCGGTGTTGTACATCGCGCCGTCGGCCAGGCTTTCGGCGGCGGTGCGCGGGTCGGCGTCGGCGCGCACGTAGCTCGGGTCCTTGCCGCCGAGTTCGAGCTGCAGCTTCAGCAGCTTGGGCGCCACCGCCTGCGCGATGCGCACGCCGGTGGCATGGCTGCCGGTGAAGAACACGCCGTCCAGCCGCTGCGCCAGCAGCGCACTGCCGACCTCGCCGGCGCCCACCAGGCATTGCATCGCTGAAGCCGGCACGCCGGCGGCATGCAGCAACCGTGTGAGGTGCTGCCCCGTCAGCGTGGCGTGCTCCGAGGGCTTGTAGAGCACGACGTTGCCGGTCAGCAGCGCCGGCACGATGACGTTGCAGCCGACGAACCAGGGGTAGTTCCAGGCCGAGATGTTGGCCACCACGCCCAGCGGGAGGTGCGAGATCTGTTCGTGCATGCCGCCGCCGTCGAAGACATGTTCGTCGCGCACGGCCCTTTCGCTCTGTTCGAGGAAGAAGTCGATGCGCGGCAGAAGGCCGTCGAGCTCGTTGCGCGACTGCGTGATCGGCTTGCCGACCTCCTGCGTCAGTGTCGTCGCCAGCGCGTCGCGTTCGGCGGCCACGCCGGCACGGAAGCGCTGCAGCATGGCCAGCTTCTGCTCCAGCGGCACGCGGCCCCAGGCGGGCAGGGCG
>DAORHX010000758.1:0-1823 GCA_035438245.1 Rubrivivax sp. | reverse complement strand
TAGTCGGCCCAACGGGCCGACCGCCGCAGCATGAGCCCCTGGCGGGTGCCGCCTGTCGCGCCGCGCCGAAGCGCGACGACGTTGGCTGTTGGAATTCGGCGGCTTTGCGCCGCCAGCGGCGATCCGCTTCCCTGCGTTCGAACGGTGGTTGGTAGTGACGCTACAGCGCTGCCACCACCATTGCCACGCCGGCGGCGGTCAGCAGCCACAGCACGACGCGGCGGAAGGCTTCGGGACTCAGGCCGTGGTAGATGCGCGCGCCGAGCACCGCCGGCAGCACCATGGACGGAGCGACGATGGCGAACTTCGGTGCCATGTCGGCCGTCACCATGCCCGACATCGCATAGGCCGCCAGCGTCACCGCCAGCGCGGCCAGGCTGAAGTTCTGGATGACACCGCGCTGCAGTTCCTTGTCCCAGCCGCGCAGCGTCACCCACAGCGACGGCAGCACGCCGCTGAAGCCGCCGATGCCGCCCATCAGGCCGCCGAGCAGGCCGACGACGGCGTCGGCCGCGCGGCCACCGGCGCGGATGCGCGGCAAGCGCTGCGCCAGCAGCATCGCCGGACAGCACACCACCAGCACCAGGCCGAGCACCAGCTTGAAGGCCGCCGCATCCAGGTGCGGCAGCAGCCAGGCGCCGAGCGGCACGCCAGCCACACCGCCGGCCAGGAACGGCAGCAACGCCGGCCAACGCGGGCTGCGCCGCACGGTGAACAGGCCGAGGATCTGCCCGAGCAGGCCGCCGGACACCGCCATCACCGCCGCCAGGCGCGGCTCGACGCCCCAGACCCACACCGACATCGCCACCATCGCGAAGGCAAAGCCCGAGATGCCCTGCACCAGCCCGGCGAGGCCCGCGCCACCTGCCAGCAGCCACAGTTCGGCATTCACCGGGCTGCTCCGCGCTGGCGCACGTGCTCGAGCAGCTGTTCGAGGTAGCGGTCGACAATGCCCAGATGGCCGAGCTGCCACACCAGCTGTTCCAGGTACTGGCGGTTGCTGCCCAGCACGCCGGCGGCGCGCGCGATGATCGCCGCCGTCTCGTCCAGCGGCAGCTCGCCCACATGGTCGTCGTGCCCGAGGTTGGCGGCGAAGACCAGCGCCCGCACCTCGCCTTGCGGGGTGTGCAGCGGCAGCAGGCAGGGCCGGTAGATGCCGCGGATCATCTCGCGCCGCCAGACCATGCCGGACTCGTGCGCGGCCTGCGCCGCGCCGACGCGGAAGGCCAGCCCGGCACAGTCGCCGTCGCCGGGCTCGAGCGTCAGCATCAGTCCCGGGCATTCGGGCGAGCCGCGGCCCAGCGTGGTGCGGCAGGTGAAGCGGCGCCGGTGGCCGGACAGCATCGCCAGCCGCACTTCGGTGAAATGGAACCCCGGGTCCCACATCAGCGAGCCGTAGCCGAAGACCCACAGCTCCTCGACGCCTCCCAGCAGCGCCACGCGCGTGGCCTCCAGCTGCGCGTCGGACAGCCGCCAGTCGGGCCCCTCGCCGCGCTGGCGTGCGCGCTCGTCCCATTGCGCGATGACCTCGGGCGTGACGCGCAGCGCCGAGGCTTCGGCCGGCGCGATGCGCCCGCGCAGGCGCGGCAGGTGGCGATAGGCGTCGGTTTCCAGTGTGGATCCTTCGGGGTGCGGCAGCGGCATCTTGGCACAGCCGCGGCGCGGCGCTTCCCGCCCCAAGAGCTCGTGCCTGCGTTCGGCAACGCAGGTCCACAAGGTAGGGGATGCGCGGCGCTGTCCCCAGGAAGAGACTGTTGCCGGGCGCCGCTGCCGCCCAGCCGCGCCGGCCGTCGCCGACGGCGCCGCCGGGGCGGACGCGGCCG